>DATFYS010000174.1:0-13346 GCA_035314885.1 Nitrososphaerales archaeon
TGAGGGGGACCAGCGGGACACAGATCAGGGGGAAGAGCCAGGTCAGCCAAGCAGAATAGATCAATTCTTCAGTCTCCTGACCTTGGACGGGTCGAGGGTCCCGTAGCGCTTGTAGACAAGCACCACGATGGCTAGCCCGACCGCTTCTACTGCTGCGCCCACAAGGATCGAGAGGACCACGAAGGTGTCCCCGATGCAGATTCCTAGAGACGAGCACTCGAACTGGAATCCGAGCCCCGCGGCGAACAGCGAAAGGTTGGCCCCGAAGACTGCGACCTGGAACGCCATCATGGTCTTGACCAGGTTGCGAGACATGGCGATGGCCGCTATGCCGAGGAGGAGCATAGCCGTCCCGGTGGCAAAGAGAATCGTCTGATCCCCCACCATCTCACTGGTCCCCTCCAAGGAGGTGGACGACACCCACCATGGCTCCCGAGAGGACGACCACGAGGATCAGCAGGTCCCATGGTCGTGACTGCCAGGCGAAGTTCAGGACGTTGAGCGACACGTCAGAGATGTTCGACGGCGAACCCCCTGAGAACAGGTCGGAGAACGACGCGACCCCCACCAGGATGGTGAGAGCCGACAGGCCGAGCGCAAGCCGCCTGGCTCCGATGTCCAGGTTCGACTCTCCCGTAATCAGTATGACCGCGAGGAGGAGGACCGAGACCGCGCCGGCGAAGGTAACCATGGTCAGTAGCCCGACCAGGGCGTCCCCGTAGACGGTGAACGCTACACCCAGAACGATAGAGGTGTAGAACAGGGCGATGAGGGAGTTCGAGACCTTCTTCGAGAACAGGGCGGCCAGGGCGGTCCCGATTAGAGCGGCGGACAGGAGAACTGCTGTGAGCTCACTTGCCATACTCCAGCGCCTTCTTCATGATGATGGATTCCTTCTTGAAGACGGCCAGTTCGAACTCGTTCGTCAGGCTCAACGCCCCGAACTTGCAGTCGTCGACGCACTGGCCGCAGGAGATGCAGGTGTACAGGTCGAAGATAGGCCTCTTGATTTCAACGGTCCGCTCTCCCACCTTTTTGGTCCCCACGGGGACCATCTCGATTACTCCAGCCGGGCAGACGATTTCGCAGATGCTGCACCCCGTGCACTTCACAGGGTCTATGTCGAGCTTCCCTCTGAACCGCTCAGTGAGCACCTTCTTGCCGAATGGGTACTCTTCGGTCACCGGGGTGCGAAGAGCCGTCTTGAACATCTCTTCGAGTGCTCCGCCAATCTTTCTGCTCTTGGTGCTCACGCTCACCATCTCAGTCCTATCGCGATTGCCAGTTGGATTAGCGCCAGAGGGGTGACGATGGTCCAGAAGAGGCGCGCCGCCTGGTCGATCCTTACCCGCGCCAGGGCCGTCCTGATGGCGAAGATCAGGAACCCGACGGCGAAGAGCTTGATGAGGAAGTATGCGGCGAAGAAGCATGCCTGCACGTTGGGGTCAGACGAAAGTACTGGACCGGTCCCGCCTCCCAGGAACAGGGTTACTGCGAGGGCCGACAGGAAGACGTAGCTCAGGTTCTTGGTGAGTTTGATGTAGGCCAGACCCTCTCCAGAGAACTCGGTCATCCATCCGCCGACGATCTCCGTCTTTGCGCTCGGGATGTCGAAGGGGGGCTTCTCGAGTTCGGCGAGGGACGCGACGATGAAAACGGCGAAGGCGAGAGGAGCCAGCAGGATGTACCACACGGAGGACTGGGCGGAGACTATGCCGTTGAGGGAAAGGGTCCCAGCCAGGGCAGCCGGGGTGATGAGGGCGATGATCAGCGGGACTTCGAAGCTGGTGTACTGGACGACCAGCCTCCCCACGGCGATGGTGGAGTACCTCCCTGCGGCGGCGTAGCCTAGCATGGAAGCCATGAGGGTAGAGAAGGAGAGGACGAAGAGGACGAAGAGGAGGTCAAGCGGGTGAGAGAGTACGGAGTACTGGCCGAGGACAGGGATGAAGGCGATGCCTATCGCCGGCGCCGCGAAGTAGAGCGGCGGCCCCCAACGCAGCACAAATGTGTCCGCCTGCGCCGGGAGGATTTCCTCCTTCGCAGCGAGCTTGAAGAAGTCGGCGACGGGTTGGAAGATTCCCCTCGGTCCAGCTAGTATCGGCCCCAGGCGACCCTGCATCCGGGCCGCGGTCTTCCGCTCCAGCCACTCGAAGAGGAAGGCGAGCCAGACGAAGAACGTCAGTCCGGGGAACAGAAGGAGCTGCAGGATTTCGAGTGGGGTCACGCCTTCCTCCCGCTGTAGTATTCGATCCCGTACTTCCTCAGCTCCTCGCCGCCAACAGTCCACTCCTTCGACTTGTCGACGTCCACCACTGAGATCCTGTCCATGCAGCCGAAGCACGGGTCCATCCCCGTCAGGACTACGGGGACGTCGGCGAGGGTGCGCCCCTTGAGCATCTCGGTAGCGGTGAGAAGGTTTGCCATTGTCGGGGTCCTGATCTTGACCCGCTCTGGGACGTTCCCACCTCCCGACTTCACGAAGTAGAAGAGTTCGCCCCTGGGTGCTTCCACGTGGAAGGTGGATTCTCCGCGGGGGATTACCCTGGGGATGTTGGCCTTGAACGGGCCCTGGGGGATCTTCTCGAGGGCGGATTCGATGACGTCGCACGAAGCGAGGACCTCGTTCAGCCTGAGGGTGAGGAGGGAGGCGATGTCACCGCCAGTCTGGGTCTGGACTTCGGGAGGGACTTCGTCGTAGGCGGCGTAGGGGTCCTCGACCCTGATGTCCCTGGAGATTCCGGTGCAGCGCAGGAGCGGGCCGACGGGAGAGAGTTTGTAGGCGGTCTCCTGCGAGATTCTGCCCACCCCTCGGGTGCGGACGATGAGCGTCTCCTCGCGCTGAACGAGGTCGGTGTAGAAGACGACCCTCTTCCTGATGTAGGCGAGCTCGGGCTTGATTTTCTCAGCGATGCCCTCGGGGAGGTCCTTCCTCACCCCGCCGAAGGTGGAGTAGGACTTGTGGACCCTGTTTCCGGTTATGGCTTCAGTGAGGTCGAGGATCCGCTCCCTGTCCCTCCAGATCCACATGAACAGGGTGTCGAACCCGGCCCAGTGCCCCACCAACCCCAGCCACAGGAGGTGCGAGTGGATCCGCTCCAGCTCGCCCACGATTACACGGATGTACTTCGCTCGCTTCGGGATTTCAAACGCCGTGAGCGCCTCGACCCCCTGGGTGTATCCCAGGCTGTGGGCGAAGCTGCAAATTCCGCAGATCCGCTCGAAGAGGTAGATGTTCTTCACCCAGGCCCTGTCCTGGGCCGCGCGCTCGATTCCCCTGTGCACGTACCCTATCCGGGGGACGACCGCGACTATCTTCTCCCCCTCGAGGTAGAGCTTGAAGTATTCAGGCTCCTTCAGAGAGGGGTGGATGGGACCGAACGGCATCATCCCCTCGGCCGAGTACTGCATCAGCCCCGCGCCTGCTTCCTTCTGCCCGTCAGGTTTCCTTTCTTCACTCAAGCTCCAACATCTTCCTGATCTTCTCGGGGTCCGCTTCCTTGGTGAGCGGCGGAGGGGCATCTGCCGGGTAGTTGTCGGGGAGCAGCAGCCTCTTTCCCTGGTACGGATTGCCGTCGAAGGTGACTCCGAGGATATCCTGTATCTCGGCCTCGTAGAGGGTAGCCGCAGCAACCTCTCCTGAAATCGACTTCAGGCGCGGGGCAGACTTCGGGACGGAAGTCCTGACGTCGACGAACCGCTTGCCCTCCCAGAAGTGATAGAGAATCTCGATGCTGTCCCCTTTGTCGAAGCCGGTCATGGTGCTTAGGTGATACAGCCCCGGGATTGCCGCGACCATCTTGCAGGCGGCCGGGACCTTGTCTGGAGGGACGATGAGCTCGATCGACTTCGTGTTGGTTCCGATGGTAGCCCCCAGCTCAGTCGCCAGGGCGCGAACCTGCTCATCAGACATGCGGGACCACTCCTTCCACCGGGTCGGGCGGGGCTCCCAGCACGAGCTTCAGTATCCCGAAGATCACGGCCTCAGGGCGGGGCGGGCACCCCGGAATGTAGAGGTCGACCGGGATCACAGAGTCGATTCCACTTCCGGCGTTATAGCAGCCCTTCATCACCCCGCCGCCGAGGGCGCATGCCCCGATGGCCACCACATGGCGAGGCTCGGGGACCTGCTCGTAGACAGCCTTGAGCCTGTCCTTCATCAGGGGGTTCAAGGTGCCGGTGACAAGGAGAACGTCGGCGTGCCTGGGGCTCCCGACGAGCTCGACTCCCAGACGTTCGGCGTCGTATCTCGGGGTGAGGGCTGCGAGAATCTCGATGTCGCACCCATTGCACGATGCGGCGTTGACGTGGAAGACCCAGATGGACCTCTTCCTGGCCCATTTGGTCAGCCAGGTGCTAAAGTTCGCCACCCCCTGCGTAGATGTACCACCATACGGTGATCGTCAGGACGCTCCCTCCCCCGGCGAGGAAGAGCAGCGGGTAGTACGGAGTTGGAGCCGCGAACGAAGCCGACAGGATCAGAGCGAAGGCTTCGACAACGAGGAATAGCGTCGCGAAGACGAAAAGGTCGGACCTGTACAGCCCCCTCGGAGGGACGAACTCCTCACCTCCGGAGAAAGGCTGGTACTTCGTGCCTGTCCCGGATGAACGCTTCCCCAGTCTCGACACGAGCAAGAACGCTATGATGTCGGCGATCACGATGATAGCCGGACCGAGGAGGGCGTCGGTTACGTCGGTCAACGCCTCGCCTCCACCATGCCGACGACCGCTGAGACTAGGCTTTCGCAGGACTCCTCCACCTCAGGCGAGAGACCCTCTCCAACATCCACGTCGGCAGGTTGAATCCCGATGACCCTCACATTCCCGTCAAGGTTCCGCATCGAAGGAAGAATCCTCAGAGGGACGTTGTGCGTCGCGAAGTACCCGAACTTCGTGTCCTCGAGTTTCGCAAAGACTACAGTTCCAGGTTCCTTACCTGCTTCGATGGCATCGAATAGGACGATTCTTGCCTTCCCGCTCGACAGTCTCACCAGTAGTCGCTCCGGCGACAGGGTGGGCGGATGGATTTTCATTCCAGGAAGTGGCTGCGGTCCGAGCCGCCGACGGAGCCTCGAGACTATCTCGATTCCCAGAGCGTCATCCTGCTTGATAGGATTCCCAATGCCAACCAGGTGTACAGACCCGCGTCCCCCGAAGATGCTGTCGAATAGCGAACCCATCCAAACGTCTGACGGCTGGGGAGCTGTCGCTAGAGAAGACATCTCTCATCCAAGTTTGGCCGCTTTGGCACCCTGTTTAAGCCGACGAGTCGATTCCCAATCTTGAGAATCGAATGAATGGGTTCGGAGTCGATGGCGCTCATCTGGACCTCGGGCCCCGGAGTTCGCGGGACAGTTCCAACGATTTCTTGAGCTCGTGCGCGAATTTCGTTCCCAGGAGCGCCTTGATGCTGCCTTTCTCGGCGGCCCTCCTCACGCCCGAGTCGTAGGGTAGATTCCCCATGAACCGAACATCGTACTCGTCCGCAAGCCTCCTGGGCCCGCCTCCGTCGATGGCCTCTCTTATTTGGGCTGTTGAGACCATGTTCCCCAGCACCCCCATGACAGGGATTCGTCCTGATTTGAGCAATTCCAGGACCCTGCGGGCTACTGTGAGCGACAGTCTGTCAGGCATCGTCACCACAACCGCGGCCAGTCCTTTTGCCTTCAGCGATGTGAACAACATCATGATGTCGCTGGTGGCAGGCGGCATGTCCACGATCAGAAAGTCCAGGGAGCTCCAGTAGGTCAGGGCGAGCATTTCCGTGATCACCTGCACGGCCCCCTTTCCTGTCAAAGGTACAGGCTTCCCGGGAGCGAAAAGATCCACTGACATGATTCTGATCCCGTGGACCTTCGGGGGAATCAGACCCCGGCTCCCTTCTTGAGGCTCCGAATGCGCGCCGAGGAGAAGAGCGGCCGAAGGACCATAGATGTCCGCGTCCATCAGTCCGACTGAGTCCCCTCCCCTGCTCAGAAGCGCCGCGAGCGACGCGGAGACGACGCTTTTCCCCACTCCGCCTTTGCCGCTCATGACGAGGATGATCCTCCTGACCTTCGCAAGCCTCCTGTCGATCATCCCGGCCCGGAAGTCGATTCCCCGGTAACGTTCAGTCTTCGAACTTGACCTCAGCCAACCTCACGCTCCGGCCTTCTTCGATCTCCAAGTAGTGTTTGCGGCACGAGGGACAGCGGGAGTATGTGCTCAGGATTTCGGGGAAGAAGTGCACGACCTCCTTCTCGTCCTTCGACAGAGGACTGACGATGTCCCCGAAGGACCATTCCTTCTTGCAGTTGAGGCACCTCACCTTCGCCCTTTCGAGTCTGACCTGGATGCGGGCGCCTTCCAGAGGCGTTCCTTTCTTCAGCTCGGCGAGGAGCTCTCTGATGACGCGGAGGTCGAACTGCGCAAGCTCGCCGACTCCCACACTGACAGCTTTCACCTGCTTCCCATTGGCGGTTGCTAGCTCCCCGACCGTCTGGATGATGCCTTCGACAAGCGAGAGCTCATGCAATGGAGAGTTCCCTCCGTGAACCGAGATGAACGCTCGGATAATCCTTCCGCAGCCTTCCTTTTGCCCTGGTTCAGAGTGGTGCGGGGGGTGGGATTCGAACCCACGAACCCCTAAGGGATGGGAGCCTCAGTCCCACGCCGTTGACCATGCTGGGCGACCCCCGCGCCTTTTTCCGCCCATCGCAATTGTTCTAAAAACCCATCGAAGGCTTTAGGACTGAACCTATCATCGGAGTACCCCGTGAGACAGGTGGCCCCGAAATCTGGCCCCAGCAAGTCGATGCTAATCGATGCCCGGTGTGTTGCGTGCGGAAGGACCTACGACTGCCACGGCCCACTCAGCACCTGTGCAGCCTGTGGATCGATGCTGAGCTGTAGGTATGACTACGAGAAGGCCAAAGAGACTCTAGAATCCTCCAAGATCCTGGGACGGGCAAAGGACCTCTGGCGCTACGCTGAGGTTCTCCCCATCCTCGATCCCACCAACGTGGTCACTCTTGGGGAGGGGCACACCCCGATGGTGCGTCTTTCGAACGGACTGATTCTCAAGGACGATGGGTTGATCCCCACGGGGACATTCAAAGCCCGAGGGATGGCGGTGGCCGTTTCCAAAGCCAAGGAGTTGGGTCTGAAGAAGCTCGCAGTTCCTTCTGCTGGAAATGCGGGGTCGGCGCTCGCCTGTTATGCAGCGAGGGCAGGGATTTCCGCAAAGGTGTTCATGCCGGTAGAGACCCCTGAGTCGATAGTCACGGAGTGCAGAGCCTATGGGGCAGAGGTCGTTCAGGTGCAGGGGAACATAGGAGACGCCGCGGCGAGGATGAAGCAGAGCATGGACGGGTACTTCGACATGTCCACCCTCAAGGAGCCGTACCGGCTGGAGGGGAAGAAGACCATGGGCTATGAGATCGCAGAACAGACTGGGTTCGAACTTCCCGATGCAATCGTCTATCCCACCGGTGGAGGGACCGGGCTACTAGGAATGTGGAAGGCCTTCGACGAAATGGAGAAGCTCGGGTGGATCGGCAGCGAACGGCCCAGGATGTTCACTGTCCAGTCGGATGCCTGTGCGCCCATTGTGGATGCGTTCTCATCAGGGAGCGAGGTTCCGAATCCACAGTTTCCTGACGGCGTCACCGTCGCAATCGGACTCAGGGTGCCACGGCCGTTCGCCGGGAAGCAGATACTCTCGGTTCTCCGAGAGAGCAAAGGGAGCGCAGTGGCCGTCCCCGAAACCGGGATACTGTCAGCCATGAAGTCGCTTGTGCACGAAGGAATCTTCGCGTGCCCGGAAGGTGCAGCGACTCTCGCTGGCTACACCAGACTCCGGGATGAAGGGATCCTAGGAGCAGACGAACAGTGCCTGCTCTACAACACCGGAACTGGCCTGAAGTATCTCGACCTCTTGAAGTGAATGAGGTCAACCCTTTATTGCCCATGGAAGCGAGGCCGAACTCGGGCCGGCGTAGCTCAGCCTGGTAGAGCGTACCAAGACTGCTTGGGCTCAGTCGCCTCGTAAGCGAAAGGTCGTGGGACCGACGCCCACCGCCGGCTCGTCTTGATTCTGACGGCGGGAAACCTTTAACGAATGAAGGCGTCCGGAATTCGATATTGGTCAGCCCATCGGGGCGGGGGTTCCCGGGTCTACCGATAGCCACCATCGGCGGGACTGTTGCGATGGTGGTCGGGACTGCGATCTACAGCTGGGAGGAGGGATCCATGAACTTCGTGACCCCCGACCGCGCATCGTACTTCGCCCTTGAGGCGGAAATCTACCTGCTTGTTCTGCTCGCGGGGGTCGCCGTGGTGGCCCTCGACCTCTGGCGTGTCGTCGGGAGAAGGGTGGCAGCCGTCAGGCAGCAGGGATTCGCCCCTCTTTCCCCGACGTGGCTCATACCCTACGTGCTCTCCAAGAGCAAGTATCGGAACTATTTCCTCGCCTCCACCCTGCTCTACGGATTGTTCTACGCGTTCGTGACCAGCATGATCGTCTACCAGCCGGGCATCGACTTCGTCCGGGAATACGGGGCGTCGTTTCCTTCGGCGGTGATCACCCCCTGCTGCGGGACTCCGCTCTTTGCACCCGTGGTGACGGTCTACGTCGTCAACCACCTCGGCCTGCTTCTGATTCCGCTCACAGGCCTCCTTCTGGTAGTGATTTCGGTGCTCGTGGGGCTCAACTCCGCCCTTGCTGTCTTCGCCTTCAACAGCAGAGTCCGAGGAGTGGGGAGGGGGTGGCTGGGAGGGCTTGGAGCGGTGGTCGGACTGTTCACTGGATGCCCCACCTGCGCGGGGTTGTTCTTCGCCAACGTCTTGGGCGGGGCAGGCGCGGTCACCCTGGCGGCTGGGCTGGCTTCGTATCAGCCTCTGTTCATTCTGGTCAGCCTTCCGGTACTTGCGGTCACCCCATACCTGACGTCGCGAAGCCTAGCGAAGGTGTTCAGGGAAGGGTGCGTTATCGTCGGGAAGATGCCCTAGACCGCCTTCACGACGATCGTCCCGCGCATCCAACCGGGGTGGAAGTTGCAGTGGTAGGTGTAGGTCCCGGGGACGGAGAGTGTTATGGTGAACGTCTGACCAGACCCTATGTCAGGGTCGCTTATCGTTGCCAGGGTCACACCGGCGGGCCCAGTGAGGAAGTTGACTGTATGGTCCGCGCCGTCTTTGTTTGTCCAAGTGACGGTGCTGTTCTTGCCGATGATGAGTGTCATCGTGGCCGGCTGGAAGTTCAGATTGTGCTCGACCGAGACTCCGCTCGGTATCGTGACTTGGACCGCCACCCCTCCGCCGCCGCCTGATGGCGTTCCTCCTGACGATGCCTGGACCCCGAAACGGGGCTGGTACCCTGGGACGGCGAGCTCTATGGCCACCATCGAGGGGACAATCGCAGCGGCGATGATGATAATCGCCCACAGGCGATTATCTGGTTTAGCTTCGTATTCCAATCATTTCACCTAGTGTACCAACGATGCCGTCCAGATCAGGATGAGGTCCATGGAGAAGAAGACTCCCAAGACGATCATGATCTTGATGCTGACATGCTCACCGATGAGATCGAGGTAGGAAAGCGCCATGGGGACGATTGCTGTCAGAGCAATGGCCGCGATGATCCCGTCCTTTACCTGCCAGGCCGCGGATGAGAGGTAGTACGAGGCCGAGACCTCCAGTATGGTCGCCAGCATCAGCCAGGACCAGGTCGCCAACGTCATGGTTCTGTTCAAGCTTGGGACCTCACATCAGATACACCAGCGGGAATAGTGCGAGACTCGCGAGGACTATGAACCCCCAGAAGATGCTGAACGTCCTGACGGCTGAGGTGTTGCTTGAGCTGAAACCGCCGCTCATCGTCTTCTTCACGAGGTAGACGAGAACTGTCAGACCTGCCAGTATGTGCGCACCTGTCACTCCGCTGATGAAGTAGTAGGTGCTCCCTGGGAGGCCGCTGCTGAAGGTGAACTCTTTGGCGAAGAGGCTCATCCATTCACCCGCGGTCAGTTCGATGAAGGCACCTCCAAGCACTAGGGTCGCGACCAGCCACTTTAGCGTGCTCCGGGTGTTACCCTGCTTCAGTGATGAATTGGCCAGGACCATCGTCAGCGCGCTCGAGGTAAGCACCAGGATGCCGAGCGTCGCAAGCGGGATGTCGAGGACAGAATCCGGAGATGGCCAGATGGGGATGTTCTCCCTGATGAAGAGGTAGGAGCCCACAATGGCCGCGAAGAAGACGATGTCGGAGGCGACGAGCATCCAGACTCCCATTCTGATCCTCCACTCGCCGAAGGTCGATCCAGGATCGGGACTGAAAGGCCAGACTTCTCCAGGGGACTCCGCGAACGGCATCCCGAAGACGCTGTGCAGGTCGTCCCTGGCCCAGCCATAGAGCCCGTAGGCGCAGAGAACCGCACCTGCCACGAGTATGGGCCACCAGGTCACCAGGCCTATGCAGGCGACACCCACTCCAAGCGCTATGGTGAACGGGCGGCTGTTGAGCGGGGTGGTCAAGTGTGCCCCGTGGCCGTTGGGGGGTTCGGAAGTGAACACAGCCGGATAATTGGAACTGTAGGAAGTCGGGTCTGACGTCCACTCGGGGGTGGATGCATTCCAGGGGTTTGGCGGGGCAGGTAGGCCTTTCCCGCGGGCCGCCTGGACGAGGATGTAGAGCAACAGGATCTGGGCAAGGCCGAAACCGTAGGCTCCCAGTGTCTCGATGAAGTTCGAGCTACCCCACCCGGTCGATGGGAGGTAGGTGAATATCCTCCTGGGCATGTCGAGGAGCCAGTTCATCGGCAGGAAGGTCATGTTGAAGAAGACGAACGAGAAGATGAAGTGGACCTGGGCCATGGCCCCGCTGTACATCCTTCCTGTCCACTTCGGGATCCAATAGTAGACCGCACCCATGAGTCCGAATTCGGCCGCACCAACCATGATGTAATGGAAGTGAGAAACGACCTGATAGGTTCCCCTGAGCTGCTGGTCGAGGAAGACGGAGGAGTCGAAGACTCCCGTTATGCCTCCAATTATGAAAAGCGTGATTGAACCCAGGGCGAAGAGCAGCGGAGCCTTGAATCTGACCGCTCCCCCGACGCAGGTCAGCAGAAGGCAGATCACGATGAGCCCCGAGGGGAGAGTATTGATCTCGGTGTTGAGCGTGATGAACTCCCTCTCGATGTCGTTGATTCCAGTCAGGAACATGTGGTGCGCGTAGATTGAGAAGCTGAACGGCATCATGATGAGGCCGACCGAGAGCAGGAGTGCCTTCTTGGCGTACATCGGGCGCCCCGTGAAGACCTGGAAGATTTCGGCGACGGCACCGAAGGCGGGGAGAACCACGACGTATACCTCAGGGTGGGCGAAGAACCACCACATGTGGTCCCATAACACGGAACTCCCGGCCGGGTTCACGAAGAACACTGTGCCAAGGGCCCTGTCGGTGACAAGGGCGAGCGTTCCGACGAAGATCGACGGGACGGAGTAGAGCAGGAGGATCAGTGTGAAGACCATGAACCAGGTGAACATGGGGACCTTGGACCATGTAATCCCCGGGGCGCGCATGATGGCCACCGTAAGCAGCAGATTGACCGTTCCCATGGTCAGAGAGCCCCAGAAGAGGAGGAGCCCGAGCCCAGCCAGGGTTTCTCCGGGCCCTGGGAGGAAGACGATGCTGTCCAAAGGCGCGTAGTTGGTCCAGCCGGCGGCCGCCGAACCTCCGGGGACAAAGAACCCAGTGATCAGGACCAGTCCTGCCATCAGATACATCCAATAGCTGAAGGCGTTGAACCTCGGAAATGCGACATCCTTCGCCCCGATCTGCAGGGGGATGAAGTAGTTGGCGAAGGCAGAGCCAAGTGGCGACAGGAAGAACAGGACCATTATCATCCCGTGCATCGAGACGGCCTGGTTGTAGGTCGCTCCGGTGAGGAAGCTCCAGGGGGCAGGGAAAGCGAGCTGCGTCCTCATGAGGATGGCGAGGACACCGCCGATCAGAAGGAACCAGATCGAAGTCACGAAGTAGAGGATGCCGACCTCCTTGTGGTCTGTGGTGAAAAGCCACTTCCTCAGGAACGCTAGCGTAGGACTTGACCCTTCGCGGAGCCTCTTGTTCTCCTCGGCGAGATCTTCGTAGTTGCCGTGGCTTCCCTCTTCAGCCACTCTTGCCACCTCCCACGGAACTGTACCACCTGGCGTAGTCCGAAGCTGAGAGCACGACCAGGGTGGTGATCATGGTGGCGTGGCCGACCCCGCAGAGTTCGAAGCATTGGACCGTGGAGTTGCCGACCTCAGTCGGCTGTATCCAGATGACGTTGTGCCTGCCCGGGATTGCGTCGGTCTTGGTACGGAAGGACGGGATTCCAAATTGGTGGTAGACGTCTATCGAGCTCACGTTCAGCACGACGACTCGTCCTACGGGAACGATCAGTTCGGTTTCAGTCATGTTGTTGGGATAGGTGAAAGACCAGAAGAACTGGCGGCCAGTCACGCAGATGTTCAGGTTGGTCCCGTTGTTGGGGACCCGGGAGAAAACGAGGCTCGGAATCGTCTGTGAGACGACGCAACTACCGAATGGACTTGTGCCGGCATTGGGGACCGTCTGATAGACAGGGAAGGCCATCAGTGTCTGTGCACCGACGAACACCAGAACTACGGCCATCAGCCCGACGGTGACTGCCGGCCCCCTCCAGGTTTCCCTGATCTCCCTCTGCTTCTCAACCGTTGGCAGAGCCCCGTTTTTGCTCCTGTACCTGAAGAGCAGATAGAACATGACGGCGAAGGTTACGCCAGCGGCCGCCAGCCCTAAGATACTGTAAACGTCGTAAACCGAGTTCCACAGTGAGGTTGACTTCGGCAAGTCAAGCGGTGATACCAGCAACCCTGACTCCCCGAATCTGTTAGGGTTGATATTTAATCGTTTGAGTTATTGGAGGGCGCCGTCAACGGAGTAGGAAGACGAAGCTCCATTCGAGCAAGATGAAAGCACATACCGCGATGCTAACCAGCACATAGAGCTTCACCGAAGAACTGCGGCTCATCGGATAGGTCGTCCCTAAAATCCGATTTAAGCGTTGCCCGGTTACGGAATGTCGACGTGCAGAAAGACGGTGTAGGAGGTAGACCCGTCGGTCGCGGTGACGTCGAAGATGTAGACCCCCGGGGTGAGTCCTGCGGCCGCTGTAAGATTCAGCGTGAACTTCGTCCCGGAAGCGAAGGTGCCCAGCAGATTGCTCGATGAAGTTGCGTTAAGATCCTTCGGAACGGCAGACCCAGATTCGGAGTCGGAAAACTTCAGCTGAACTGGGGGGACTGAATTCCCCTGGATTTCGAACGAAAGTGCCACAGAA
>DATFYS010000175.1:0-2725 GCA_035314885.1 Nitrososphaerales archaeon
ATCTGTGGAAAGGCATCTCCGGCAGAAGGACGATTTCGCTCCCATTCGTCTTGACGTGTTTCCCAAGCCTCTCCCAGTCCTTGGCGAAGAGGCGCCGGTCTTCGTTCATTTCACAGACAGTGACCTTCATCGGTTACCCCCCACGCGGACTCCCGTCCCTTTCTTATTCTTGCCCGTCCTCGCCTAGCTTCCGCTGTTCGTCGCCGACCAGCTCGGTGAGCGCCTCAAAGGCCCTGCTCGCGTCCTTCATGGAGACTACCAGGATAGTGTCAGTGTAGCAAGAGACGGTGTCCTCCACGTTCACCCGCTTCCTCGCCAGCTGGTCGTAGAATGAACTCACGCAACCTGGCGTGGAGATTATTGCTTCGGGGCTGTGCACAGTTATCGCCGCACACTCCTCCCCCTCCTCCAGCACCTCCGCTCCCGACAGCGCCCTCTTCACCTTCCCATGGAGCCTCTGGTCGAAGATCAGGGTGATTGAAGACAGCGACTCGGAGACCTGGATGAAATCTTCCTGGTAGGTCGACAGCAACACGCTGACAGCCTGCAGCGTTCTCTTCGTCTTCTCCACGGAAAGCCTGGAGACCCTTGTCCTGACGTTCACAATGCTTCCTGCAATCACCTTCCCCACAGCTTCCGAGGCCTGAGGAATCCCTTCCCTGAGACGTTTGAGTGCGCTCACAATCCCCTGTTCCCCCACCTTCCTGCCTGTCCTCGCCTCCACCCTGGGGAGCAGCAACTTCCCAAGGGCGCTCAGGTTTGCATAATTCCTTGCGAGGGCGTCCCTGACGGAGAAGTCAGATTCGACCACTTCCTTGACCGCCCGGGAGACAGAAAGGGCGTTGACCGATTTCGGCCGTTTCCTGGCCAATTTTGGTAAACGACGGCCAAAATCTATAAAAGGATTTTTCGTGCAACTTTTCTCGAAATTTGCGCAAGACGGTTATCCTCGCTTTTTCGGGGGGCCTTGATACTTCAGTCTGCATCAAGTGGCTTGGTGAGAACTATGACGTCGACGTGGTTACCGCCACACTCGACCTCGGCCAGCGGGACGATCTGAAGGAAATTGAAAGACGTTCCAAGTTCATCGGTGCGGTAGGCCACCACACCATCGACGCCAAGGACGAGTTCGTCAAGGACTACGTCTTCCCTGCTATCAGGAACAACGCCCTCTACGAAGGCAAGTACCCGCTCAGCACAGCTCTGGGAAGACCCCTCATCGCAAAGAAGCTCGTGGAGATTGCCGAGAAGGAAGGGGCCACCGCCGTCGCCCATGGGTGCACGGGCAAGGGCAACGACCAGGTCAGGATGGACGTCACAGTCAGGTCTCTGAACCCTTCACTGGTGGTCATCGCTCCGGTGAGGGAGTGGAACATGACCCGGGACGAAGAGATAATCTACGCCCAGAAGCATCACATCCCGATCAAGCCGTCAAAGTCGATCTATAGCGTCGACCAGAACCTCTGGGGGCGCTCCATTGAAAGCGGACCCCTGGAGAACCCCGACTTCGAGCCACCCGCCGAGGTCTTCGAGTGGACTGTCCCGCCGGAAGAGGCCCCCGACGAACCCGCTTACATCGACATCGCCTTCCAGGAGGGGGTCCCCACGAAGGTCAACGGAAGGTCAATGGAACCCCTCAAGCTGATCGGCTACGTCAACGAGCTCGCAGGCTCCCACGGCGTCGGGAGGATAGACCACATCGAGGACAGGCTGGTGGGCATAAAGTCGCGCGAAGTCTACGAGTGCCCTGCCGCCACGGTCATCATCGAAGCCCACAAGGACCTGGAGAAGCTGGTCCTCACCCGCCACGAACTAGACTTCAAGGCCCTGGTCGAAAGGCAGTGGGCCTGGCTTGTCTACTCGGGGCTCTGGCTCGAACCTCTCCGCCTCGCATTAGATAGGTTCACCGCGGCCACCCAGCACAGGGTCACCGGCACGGTCAGGCTCAAGCTGTTCAAGGGAAGCACCCGCGTCGTCGGGAGGTCGTCTGACTACTCAATCTACGACCTGAAGCTCGCCACCTACAACCGCTCTTCGACCTTCGACCAGAACAGCGCAGTGGGATTCATCGAGCTCTGGGGGCTCCAGTCGAGGGTCGCTGCCAGCCTGAACTCAAAAGTTGAGGAAAAACAAGAGGATGGACATCAGAGGACCAAGGCTAAGGAAGCCCAGTAACGAGGCCCTCCACTTCACCACCTCGATGGCGTCTGACGGAAGGATCGCCCGTCACGTCATCAGGGTGAACCTGGCCCACATGCTGGCCCTCGCCCGGGCGAAGGAGGTCGACGCGGCCACCGCTTCTAAGTGCATCCGCTTCCTTCTTTCCGCTTCACCTGAAGTAGATCCCGACGCCGAAGCGGAGGACTTCCACCAGCAGCTGGAGCAGGACGCCGTTGACTCCCTCGGGGTGGAGACCGCCGGGTTCCTCAACTACGGGAAAAGCAGGAACGACCAGGTCGCGACCGCCATACGGATGGAGCTCAGACTCCTGACGCTCGATCTCCTTACCGGCATCGTCGTGCTTCAACACGCCCTGCTGGACCTTGCGAGGAAGGATGGCGCGACTCTGATGCCTGGTTACACTCACCTTCAAAGGGCCCAACCCGTAACCCTCGGCCACCATCTGCTGGCCTATTTCGATTCGTTTCAACGCGATGCTGAGCGGCTCGCCCAGCTCTACCCCAGAGTCAACCTCTCCCCAATGGGATCCGCGGCCCTCGCTGGG
>DATFYS010000176.1:0-4382 GCA_035314885.1 Nitrososphaerales archaeon
GGTTTCTATCATCATGGATGCGGTGGTCGCGGCAGTCTTCTTCACCTACCTGCAGACCGTATACGGGAGATTCCTGGCGAACCAGGGGTACTATTTCTTCTCCCTGAACCAGCTCCCCGACGTCCTCCCAAACGGCGTCAATAACATATTCGGAGAGAAACCAATCTTCCTTATGGCTCCAATCGCGTTGTTGGTGGTCACTGCGGCCCTCGGCTTGTTGCTCAGAACGCGTTTCGGAGTGGCCATGAGGGCCTCGATCGAGAACCCCAATCTCGCCCGAGTGCTGGGAATAAACGTCGACCGAGTCTACCTAGTGTCCTGGTTTATTGCAGGGTCCCTAGCAGGAGTAGGCGGTACTCTGTATTCGATTCAGGCGCCGGCTGTCCCGACCACTTCGTCCAATATCATCGTCGACATATTCGCAGGAGTGGTCCTCGGAGGGATTGGAAGCATCTATGGGGGCATCATCGGCGGTTTCATCATCGGCTTCAGCGAGACCTATGTGATCAGCCAACTTACCAATATTGTGGATGTAAACTTCGGCTATGCCGCAGGATCAATAGTGACGTCGTTCCAGAAGGGGGTTCCTCTGGTGATCATGATTGTGGCGCTTCTGGTGATACCAAAGGGGCTGACATCCATTGACTGGCGCAGACTTCTCAGGAGGCTGAGATAGGCATTGGTCGACCTATCCGCCCTGGCTTTTTTGGGAACCATCCTCATCAATCCGAGTGAACTCTTCTGCTTTTTCCTCATCGTCAGTCTCAGCGTCAACCTGGAGTTCGGGTATGCCGGGATTCCGAACTTCGGGAAGGTGCTTTTCGTCGCCAGCGGAGGCTTCGTATCGGGGGCCCTGGCATACAGATTGATGGTCTATGTCTTGAACCTCAAGGGGGACATCTTCACCTATGAGGCCATCAACCAGGCAAAGATCGACGGCTACCTTACCGCCTCACCTGAGGTAGCCATTGGGCTCCTGTTGGCGATGATCGTGATCGCCGCGGTGGTGGGGATGCTTTTCGGCTATCTTGCTTCATACCCTGCGATCAGGCTGAGAGAAGACTATCTTGGGATGCTCCTTCTCGCCGCCGGGGAGTTCTTCAACATATTCAGCGTCGCCTACACCCCCTTCCTCGGGGGGAGCCTCGGGAGCTTCGCTCCGGATCCGGCGGCAGACCTTGGAGCATCGATTGGCTTTCCGAACGAGGTTGTGCTCGGGGTCCTGGCCGTCTTTGCTATCTTCACCTACGTGTACGCAGAGAGGGTCGGAAGGTCACCACTGGGTAGAACCCTCAGAGCGCAAAGGGACAACGAAATTGCTTCGGAGGCCGTGGGAAAGGACAATGTCGCACTTAGGAGGAACACCCTCCTCATCGGATCTGCGTTGGCCGGCGTCGCGGGGGTCCTCTACCTCTTCGTCTTCCCTCTGATGACCCCCGGGACAACCGCCGAAGCCACCTTCAACAGGGTGGCGGACACTTTTGTCCCCTTTGTCATAGTAATTCTCGGCGGAGCGGCCAACAACAGGGGGGTGTTGGCGGGGACCTTCGTCTACCTCCTGATCTACAATGCGTTCAGTCAGGCGTCAACGTACTATGCTCCTTCGCTGTCGGGGACCCTTGGCCTCGTTGGTCTTGACAACATAAAATTCATGTTGATTGGGACTCTGGTAATCGTGATCCTGCTTAGGAGACCCCAGGGCCTTATCCCGGAGAAACCAAGTCTGACGATGGCGAAGTCCAAACTGCTAGCGATAGCCGACTCCGTCAAGGGCAAGGCGCCTGAAGAGAAGACAAAGTCGACCTAATCCGCAGAGAACCTCGAAACCTTATTATCGAGCAGAGAGCTCGCGACGACCCCAATTGGCCCAGTGGCTCGGCTCAACCGAAGAAATCCTAACGCGCAGGGAGAGGGACTTCATGCTGCAGAAGGCCAATGTCAGGATGCTCTCATCGCTCGAGAACACACACGTGGGCGACTTCAGCATCGACAAGCTCGAGCAGGGACAGATGGCGGAGGTGCCCCGGTGGGTGGCCGAGGAACTTGTCGCGGCCAAGCTGGCGGAAATGAACGAAGAGCCCTTCGAGACAGAACTGTTCAGGGCACTGAGCAAGGAGAAGATGATGGGGCCGATGCAGCTTTCTCCGATGCAAGTGGACTTCTATGTCAGGATGAGGAGGAGGCTTGCTTATCTCGGCAAGGCGGTCAGTGAAGGACGCGCCAGGAAAGAGGACGTCGACAGGTTTCGGTCCGCTTGCTACGACATCGTCGGGATGAGGCTCAACAAACTACTCGCCCTGGCGGGTTCGTCGGTACCCGCCTCCACGCTGGCTGACAGGATGACCCCGGACGAGGCCGGCTTCTTCGCGAACTCGCAGGCGTTGGCCAAAGAATGGAAAGCGGCCCTGCTTGGGGGCGCCAAGTAATGGCTACACTCGCTTCCGGGAAGATGTCCGAGATGTTCGAGGACTTCCTGAAGTCGGTGATCGACAGGTCGGGGACCAACGTCTACAGGTCGAAGATCTCCGAGATGATCGCCACCGAAGGGAAATCCCTGGTGGTGGACTTCGGGGACCTGCTGAGGTTCAGCGACGAACTGGCCAACAAGGTCCTCCTGGAGCCGGACTCGTCTCTCGGGTCGTTCAAGGTCGCCGCCTTTGAGACCATGAGGAGCGAGAACCCGGTCTACGCAGACCGGGTCAAGAGGGCGCTGACAGTTCGCATAAGGGGGATCTCCGACCAGGTGCCACTTAGGAAGGTCGACACGTCTTACCTGGACAAGATGCTCGCGGTCTCGGGGATGGTGGTCAGGACGTCGGAGCTGAGGCCCCTCATGACCTCAGCCGCCTGGGTCTGCCCTAACGGGCACCTGACCTACCAGGACCAGGACGAGATGGCGCTGAAGAAACCCCCGCGATGCGAGCTCTGCGGGGAGATAAGGAACTTCGAGCTCGACAGGAAGCACAGCAGGTTCATCGACTTCCAGATCCTCCGGATCCAGGAGCTCCCCGAGGAGCTTCCACCAGGCCAGCTTCCGCAGTTCTTCGACGTGAACGCAGAAGGGGACATCGTGAATCTCGCCAGGCCGGGGGACAGGGTCGTGCTCACCGGTGTTGTGAGGGCCGTCCAGGACTACTCCCCCGGGCAGGTGAGGACGAGGCTGTTCAGGTCACAGATAGACTGCAACCATGTTGAGGTGAGGGGGAAGGAGCCGGAGCAGGTTCAGATAACGAAGGAAGACGAGGCGCTGATCAGGAGCATCGCCGAAAGCCCGGACGCCTATGCCAAGCTGGTGCTGTCGATAGCCCCGGTCATCCTCGGCCACCTTTCGGAGAAAGAAGCGATACTTCTGCTTCTGGCGGGAGGGGGGGCCACGGTGCTCCCGGACGGGACGAAGCTCAGGGGGGACATCAACTGCCTTTTCGTGGGCGATCCGGGTACGGGGAAGTCAGAGCTACTGAAGTTCGCGTCTCAGGTCGCGCCGAGAGGGCTGTATGCATCTGGACGGGGCACGACGGCTGCAGGGCTCTCCGCGGCCGTAATTAGGGAGAAGAACGTTCTGATGCTGGAGGCGGGGGTCGTGGTTCTCGCTGACCTTGGCATAGCGGCAATCGACGAGTTCGAGAAGATGAAGCCAGAGGACAGGACGGCGCTCCATGAGATGATGGAGCAGCAGACGGTGACCATAGCCAAGGCGGGGATCTACGCGACCCTCAACGCGAGGACCGCCATCCTGGCAGCCTGCAACCCGGTGCTTGGGAGGTACAACCCGTTCCAGAACCTCACTGAGAACATAGGGACCTTGCCGATTCCGCTGCTGACGCGGTTCGATCTTATCTTCGTCTTCAGAGACCAGCCGACCCCGGCCGAGGACGAAAAACTCGCCACCCACATACTGGCAGTCCACTCGAAGAAGACCTACACCACCCCGCCGCCCATCGAATTCAGCCTCCTGAAGAAATACCTGGCCTACGCCAAGAAGATCTCCCCCAACCTCACCAAAGAGGCGGTGGATAGGCTCAAGGAGTACTACCTGGAGCTCAGAAAGGCCAGCGGTTCGGAGGATTCCATCCCGCCGACCCCCAGGACACTGGAGGCGATGATCAGGGTTGCCACGGCCAGAGCGCGGATCCTGCTGCGGGAGGAGGTCACCGAGGAAGACGCCCTGGCTGCAATCGCCCTGATGAACAGGATGGTCGAGGACGTACTGACCGACGCCACGACGAAGAAGACTGACTTCGGCATCCAGATGGGGAAGCCCGTCGGGGAGACGAAGAACCTGAGGGCCGCCATGGAGGTTTTCAAGACCCTTGAAGGGACGGAGAGGAAGCCTGTTGAGAGGAAGACGTTCAAAGAGGAGCTGGTCAAGGCAAGATTCAGCG
>DATFYS010000177.1:0-2679 GCA_035314885.1 Nitrososphaerales archaeon
TAGGTACTCTCGGTTCTGCAGTTCGAAGGAAGGCCCGGCGTTGACCCCAGGGAGCCGGCTGCCAACAGGGAGGGAGGTCAGCGTCACCCCCAGCGACTCTATTGTCCCTTCCATGAGCCCGACCGCAGTATCCGCGAGCGCCTGCAATTCGTCAGGATACTCTTTCTGATGCGCGTAGAACCTGCTCAAGGTGTGGATCGCCAGCCCGTAGCTGGCATTGAAAAGGTCGGCCACCTTTGACGTGAAGGGGTCCGTAATCAAGGTCACGTTTTCTTGTCCGAGTGGGGGCCTGACGAACGCAACGACCACCGGCCTGGTCGGGCGGAAGTCTCCGCGCTCTTTCTTTGCGTCCATGAATTCCTTGAAGACGCGCAGGAACATCCCGAAGTGGGCGTTGGTCCAGTCACCTCTGGCCCCTTCCCCCATTTCCACTATGCCCTCGACGGCTTTCCGAGCGGAGGCGAGATCCTTCACTTCGAAGAGGCTGGAGAGTCCGAAGATCTCCTCACTGGCCTGTGAATGGTCGGCTCCGATGAACACGGCGTCCTCGCCGTACCTGTCGACAAGGTCCCCGAACCCCTTCTCGATTCCACGGTAGAGGCTCCCCACGGTCGAGAAGTACTCCTGCTGCGGGACGATGCCTCCTTTCAACTCGGGAGGATTGAGGTCGCCCAGGACCTCGAAGCCGGGGACCCCTTCAATTGACATCCCCTCCGGTCTCTCAAGATAGAGGAAATGCCTGAGGGCCTGCTCCCCGAATGGGACGAGCGCGAGGCGGATGTTCGGGGAGAAGTATCTCGAAGGCTGCGGGAAGTTCGGGTGTTGGAAGTAGGGGCCGGACCCGATGGCAACCAGCATGTTGTTGACCAGAGCTAGGTGGGTCATCTCCTGAACTGCGACGGTGTCAATCACTTCTTCCCAGTGCTTGAGCTTCTCCAGCAGGTTGCCGTCGACTCCTTCGGACTCGTCCCTCTTGAGGCTGAAGGCCGTGAAGAGATACTCGCACATGATCATGTGTTCGAGGGCCGATGCCTCCGAGAGGACAGAGACCAGGTCTTCCCTGCTCTGGATCCTGATCTGGTGGGGAGCAGTGGGTTCCTTGGCCTCGATTCCCGAATCACTCAAGGAGAGGATTCTACCTCACGACAAGCACGGGGCAATGGGCGTTGCCAACGACGCCCGACGCGACGCTGCCGAGCATCAACTTCGTGAGACTCGATGCGGCCGACCTTGTCCCGAGCACGACGAGGTCGATGTTCCCTTCTTCCGCGAAATTACAGATGGCGGTCGAGATGCCTCCGCTGGTTTCGATGACCTTCGAGGTGAACTTGACTCCGGACTTCGAGGCGAGCCCCTTGATCTCTTCGAGCGTGCGCTCGCTTTTCCTGAAAAGCTCGTCGCGAAGACTGGCTCGGGTATTCTCTTCGATATACTCGGGGATCTGAACGACGCAGATGGCAACCAGGGAGGCGTCTGAAGCTGTGGCGAGCTTCAATGAGTACCTTGCTGCTTTCATTGACGACTCCTTGAGCGAGGGTTCAGAACCTTCGACAGCAACAAGTACCTTCCTAGGAAGTGAAACGTCCAAGCACCTTCGCGTTCCCTCCAGTTGAATTAAACGTATTCCATCGTGAGCAGTTGCCACCTGCTTAAATTCGCGCGTTCTCTGCCTTTGTCGCAGTTGCCCGATTCCGACCTTGAGGATCTGAACCGGCGGGTCTCGGTGTCCCAGGCCATGCTCGACCGCGTCATCCACACCACAGATAACCTGGACGAGAAGGTCGGGAGGATATTCACTTCCATGTCGTTCCTAACGGTGGGGGCCACAATTCTGTTCACCTCGTTTCTCACCAACAAGCTGCTGCTCTTCGACGTCGGTGGGGTGTCGGTTGTGTCAATCGCTTTCCTGGGTTTCATCATCTCCGTGGCCGTGGCGACGGGCTACATGTTGCTCGCGATGGGACCGCGGTTCCGGATCAATCCCTGGGAGAGGAAGTCTGCGGGAGGTCAGCCGCTCGGTCCGAGCCCCACGGGTTACGCGGACAAGATATCGGCCATGAAGGAGGAAGCCTGGACCGAATACTTCAGAGGGATACAACTCAGCGACTTGTATGAAAAATGGTTTGCAGAGACGATGGACGAGGTGTATGAACTCTCCAAGAAGGTGAACCGGAAGGTGAGAGAGATGAGGCGAGCGCAGGAGGCGTTCCTGCTGGCGATCTTCTTCCTGATCGTGATGATTCTGCTGGCCGTCTACCAGCTAATCTGACGCGACGGGGACGTCGTCTTTCTGGCGTACAGACTTGCTCGAAGAAGAACGGACCCTTGTCCCACGCAGATCGACACCCATTCGGGGTCGTTTTCTTCCGCGCTCGCGAGAACCCGTAAATAATCAAGGCAGCTAACACCGGCAGGGAACTTGGATAGATCATCGGCCCTGGCCAGGGTCGTCGGGACAGCGCTTCTGTTGAGTCTCCTCGTCCCGTCGGCGATGGCAGGGCTGTATCAGATACAGATACATGTGGAAGCGACCACGCCAGTCTTCGCTGGGCAGACTGTCCAAATCGTCGCCACCACCCAGTTGGGCAACGGAACCACGGTAGGACAAAGGGCAACCTTCACGGCGAAACTATACTACCCCAATGGGACAGCCATCACGCTGGCTTCCTACACCGTCGT
>DATFYS010000178.1:0-2931 GCA_035314885.1 Nitrososphaerales archaeon
GACTGGAAGAGAGACGAAATCGACTACCTGATGCAATATGCCACGGACATCAAACGGAAGTACGGGAAGGGAGCCGTCCCGGAGCTCTTCAAGAACAGGACCTTCTTCATGCTCTTCTACAATACCTCGACGAGGACGAGGTCGAGCTTCGAGGCCGCCGCTACTATCCTTGGGGGCCACTCGCAGTTCATCGACTTCGCCACCACAAGAGGCTCCGAAGGGGAGTCCATCAAGGACATGGCGAAGATGTACGAGAGGATGGGGCACGCCCTCGGGGTCAGGATACTGGAATCGGCTGTGGACTACGTATACGGCCGGGGGAACGCGGCCATCAGAGAATACGCGAAGTACGCCGACATCCCCGTGGTGAACATGGCCGACGACGTCTATCACCCCACCCAGGCGATAACCGACGTCTTCACTCTCAAGGAGAAGCTCGGTGCGAACCTGAAGGGGAGGAAGTACGCCCTACTGTGGACCTACAGCGACCATATCAGAAGCTGGGGGAGCATGCAGGACGAGATGCTGATTTCGACCAGATACGGAATGGACACCGTCCTGGTCTACCCCGAGGGGTTCGACCTTGACGAGAAGCAGGTCCAGCAGGCAAGGGGCAACGCCAAGTCATCGGGAGGAAGCCTGGAGATCAGCCACGACCCGGCGGAAGCGATGAAGGGGGCGGACGTGGTGTTCCCACGGAGCTGGGCGAGCCACGACTGCGTGATGACCGGGATGAACAGGTTCACGAAAGAGAGGGAAGTGGCGCTCCACGACAAGCACAAGGACTGGCGCCTCACCAAGAAGCTGACTGACACCATGAGCAAGAAAGGCATCGTCACCCATGTCCTCCCTGTGTTCAGGGGACAGGAGGCCGACGACGAGGTCATGGACGGGCCCCGGAGCGTCATCTACGACCAGGCGGAGAACCTGCTTTACGTCAGGGCTGCCGTCCTGGCTCTTCTTGCTGGCTCGGGAAAGTAGCGCCATGGCGACCTCCAGGGTCTTCTTCATCACAGACGTTCACGGATCCACGCGGTGCTTCAAGAAGTTCCTGAACGCGGCGAAGTTCTACGACGCCAACGTGCTCGTACTGGGAGGCGACATAACCGGGAAGTTGCTAATCCCCATCATCGAGCAGGCGGACGGGACCTACAGGTGTACCTTCGAAGGTGACGAACTGTCGCTGAAGAACAAGGCAGAGGTCGATGGAGTCGTCGCCAGGGCGAACGATTCGGGATACTACACGCAGCTCATGACAAAGAAGGAGCACGATGAGATTGCAGCTGACCCGAAGAACGTGAAGGCCGCCTTCGTCAAGGCAATGGTCGACCGGGTCGGCGAGTGGGTTAGACTCGCCGAGGAGAGGCTGGCAAAGACCGGCGTGTCATGCTACATCTCGCCCGGGAACGACGACACATTCGACATCGACCCGGTCCTCAGCTCCTCAAGCTACGTCGTCAACCCGGAGGGGAGGGTGATTTCCATCGACGCGGACCACGAGATGATAACTCTGGGGTACACCAACCACACCCCCTGGAACAGTCCCAGGGAGGTGGACGAAGAGGAACTGGGCAGGATGATCGAAGGGATGGCAGTAAATGTCAAGAACATGAAGTCGGCGATCTTCAACATCCATGTCCCCCCCATCAACACCGTGATCGACAAGGCACCGATGGTCGACAAAAACCTGAAGGTGGTCGTCAAAGGGAACCAGGTGCAGATGGTCTCGGCCGGAAGCTCCGCGTGCAGGAAGGCCATAGAGACGCACCAGCCACTCCTGGGGATTCACGGGCACATCCACGAGTCCAAGGGGATAGTCAAGATAGGGAAGACGCTCTGCGCCAACCCTGGAAGCGAATACGGCGAAGGGATTCTTCGGGGGTTCCTGGCTCAGCTAGAGGGAGACAGGATCAAGACCTACCTGCTGACCTCGGGCTAGAAGACTACTCTGGCGGGATTTCTTTGTACGCGAGGTTGATGTTGACCCCGCGTCCCTTGTGATAGTAGTAGGAGCCAACGAAGAGGGCGATGCCCAGCAGAAGGCATCCTACCAGCCAGCTCTCGGTGAACCAGTTGATTGACCACATGGCCTGATAGGACAGGAACTCATAGGCGATGAACCCGAAGACCAGGATGTTCCCGATCCCTGCCAGCGCGAGTATCGGCTTAGTGATGCCGGTCTCCTTCCTGATGGCGTGCACGATTGCCGCGGCCCCGACCACCATAAAGTAGATCATCGAAGCCAGGATCGCCCCGAACAGCGGATTCGTCCCTGCGCCAATGTTCGAAGTCGTGTAGTTGTAGGCGGCGTAACCGACTAGGATGACGCTCACGACCAGCGAGATGAGGAACGCCTTCACCGGCGAGCCGAACCTCGGATTGACATCAGAGATTGTGGACGGGAGGAACCTGTCGAAGGATTGTGCCAGAAGGTACCTGGAGATCACGATGATGCCATATGCAAGGATGCCCAGGTTCGCAAAAATCCAGCCGAGACCAATGAACGCGGCCACAACCGAATTGCCCGAAAGCCCCATGGCCAGAGTCCAGAAGTTGAATCCGACCGGCATTCCATAGACGTAGGCTGGAGTGGAGAATGCCGCGTTGGTGAACGCTTGGCCAGCCGCCCAGTACATGATTCCAATGCTGCTGATGAGGAAGCCGAACGCCAAAACCGCCGAGATGGGAACGTTCCATCTCACAGCACTCTTCCCTTTGATTTCGCCTGCCACCGCTGGAGCCGCGTTCAGCCAAGGAAAGACGAAAGCCGCTATCAGCGGGAGAAGGAAGATCGTCGGACCCCAAGCGAAGGTATTAGACCCACCAGGGCCAGCACTAATGCTGGCATAGGTCGACGAAGGAGCGGTCGAGTTCGTGAAGACCCCGTTGCCGGTCACTCCGTTGATGTAGTTCTGGACTCCGCTGGAGCCA
>DATFYS010000179.1:0-12920 GCA_035314885.1 Nitrososphaerales archaeon
TGCCCCCAGAGTCAGTGCGGCGCTCTCAGGGGAGACCTCGTTGGCGTAGATGCCGCCCCCTATTTCGAGGCCGCCAGGAACCTTCTTTCCCGGATAAACCTCCATGTGCCAGTGGATCTGCTTTGTCGTCTTCTTCTCAGACGAGCTGTGGAAGACCATGGCGAAGTTCGGGGTGTCCAGGGCCCTGGCCATCCCCCCCAGGGTCGACCTGAGCATGAGTGCCAGGTCCATCATCTCCTTCTGGGAGAGTTTGAGCATGCTAGTCATGTGGCGTTTCGGGTAGATCCAGAACTCGTTGGGATGGGTCGAGACCCAGGGCGCGAAGGCGATGAAGAAGTCTGTAGCAAGTATCTGGCGCGGCCCTCCCGTTTCCGTCCCTACGACCTGGCACATCGGGCATATCCCGAGATCGTTGAGTGACGTCTGCACAGTTTCGGCCTCCACCTCGACGGCCGGTGGGACCCGGGGTGTCGTCACTATCTGTATGCTTGGGTGGACCGCGGTGGGAGACCCGTCCTTCTCACTATTGACATAGACCAGGACGTAAGAGACCCCTTTCTGGGAGTATAGCCATCTGACCTTGTCCTGCAATGAAGCGAGGATATTTGTCCACTGTTCAATGTCTATCTTCGGGAACGACAGGTCATGCTTCGGAGTCGCCACGAGCACGTAGTGGTAGCCTACCGCCGGCTCGCTGTAGTGAGGAGGTTCCCCAAAGGACGGAGGCGCATTGGGAGTGACGAGGGGGTTCTTCGAAGGGAAGATCCTTACCGACCAACCCTTGACGACGTCTCCTTCGGAATCTGACTGTTTTAGGAGGGTGTCCCCCCTCTTCACCAGGACGAGGTCGGCCGGAGGGGTCATCTCCTCGTTGCCAGCACAATAGTTGCAACGCTCTGTCTTCTGCGGTATGACCTGCCCCGGCTTCAGGCCCCTGTCTGGAAGTATTATGGAGATTTTTTCTGTAAAGTAATCCTTCCTTATCTCGACCATGAGCGCGACTTTCCACCGTGGTCAGCATATTAGCGTTATGAGTCCCGGAACCCTAGCCCAAAGAAAGATTATGGGGCGCCGATAGATGGCAGGAGCCGTCATGAAAGTCGGCTATGTGCTCCTCGATGGGTGCGCTGACCGCCCGAACCCCCAGCTGAACTACACGACTCCGCTGGAGGCGGCATACACTCCTCACCTCGATGATATCGCCAGGAGGTCGAAACTCGGCGAAGTCATCACTGTGAAGAAGGGTGTCGCCCCCGAGTCCGACATCGCTGTGTTCAACATGCTCGGGTACTCATTCGGCGAAGGGTACCCGGGAAGAGGGGTCATTGAGGCCGTCGGCTCCGGGCTCGAGATGGCCGACGGCGACGTGGCCCTTAGGGCCAATCTTGCCTCTGTGAAAGGGAGACGACTAGTGGATAGGAGGGCCGGGCGGGACCTGACTCAGGAGGAGGCCCAGAAACTCGCAGATGAAGTGAGAAAGGTCAGGCTTCAGGACGCCGAATTCGAATACCGGGCCACCATTTCCTACCGTGGGGTTTTGGTCATAAGAGCGAATGGGGAACTGTCTGGGAATGTTTCCAACACAGATCCCGCATACTCGAGGGTGGCCGGTTTTGGAGCTGCGAGGGTCATTTCCTCCGGGGAAGGGGCTCTCCCCTCCAAGGCTCTGTCGGACACTCCAGGGGCGAAAAAGGCTGCCAGGCTGATCAACGAATTCGTGTCGAAAAGCGCCAAGGTGCTCGCGGAAAGCGAGGTCAACCAAGAGCGGGTCCGACTGGGCAAGCTCCCGGCCAACTTCCTCCTGCTTCGAGATGCCGGGGACCACCTCCCAAAGGTCAAGACCTTCCAACAGAGGCACGGGGTCAACGGAACGGCCCTGGTCGAACTCCCAGCGGAAGTGGGGATCGCCAAGATCCTTGGAATGAAGATGGTCAGTGTCAGGGACATGAAGGACCTGAACGAGAAGGCCAAGCTGATGGCGCGGGAGCTCCGGAATGACGGAGTCGTCTACGTTCATATCAAGGGACCAGACGAATTCGGGCACGACGGCGACTCGGTTGGGAAGAAGGAGAACATAGAGTCCATCGACAGGGAATTCTTCGCCACCGTCGCTGACCTCCCCAAAGACGTGAAGATAGGAGTCTCCTGCGACCATGCAACCCCCTGCACCATCAAGATGCACGCGGCTGATCCTGTCCCACTCCTGGCCACTACCAACTCCAAGGGCGACGCCCTGAGGTTCACAGAGAGGAGCGCGCGGAGAGGCTCACTTGGGAACTACAGGGGGGCTGAGGTTCTTGACCTTCTTCTCAGACAAGATTAGGACGGATACTTCGCGAGGTACTTGGTGGCATCAACGGCAATCCTGATCGCAGCGTCCACCCCAGCGCCGGGAGAGAACTCGTTGGTCACCCGGTTGGCGACAACGGCCAGAACTGCCCCCACCCTGAGTCCGAAGAGCCTGCCGAGCGTGAACAACGTAGCTGCTTCCATCTCAAAGCACAGGACCTTAGCGGCCCTCATGTCCTCGACGATGGACGCCTTTCCCTTGGGGAAGTAGCCCCCGAAGGATGGCCTTCCCTGGCCCGGGTAAAACGAATCCGTCGAAGCCGTTATGCCGACCGACGCCGAGATCCCCAGCCTCGAGGCAGCTTCCTTCAGCGCGAGCACAACACCAGGAGTTGCAGCCGCTGGGTACCCCGGATCAACGTACTGCCCGCTAGTCCCCTCCATCCTGACGGCTGCGTCGGCTATGACAACGGAACCAGCCTTCAGCTTTGGGGTGATTGCGCCGCAGGTCCCCACTCTGATCATTGTCTTGACGCCGAGCCTTGCCAGCTCCTCGACTGCAATTGCCGTGGCAGGTCCTCCTATTCCCGTGCTCATCGCGAGGACCTTCTCCCTGCCAACATACCCTGCGTACGCCGTGTATTCCCTGTTCGAGCTGACCTGGACGGCATTGGTCAGTCTCTTCGCTATCAGGGGCACCCTTCCGGGATCTCCAGGGAGCAGGGCTATCTTGGCCACATCCTTCCTGCTCAGCCTTATGTGGTAAGGCCTGCCTTCAGCAACCTTAGGTTCCTGAGCCATTAGTCCAACTGCCCTTCTGAGGTTGACTTGACCGCTGATATCAACCGTTCGCCGACCTTTCAGAGAGGGGCGTCAAAGCAGGTCCTGCACCTGGGTTCATACATCTCCTTCCCGCCCACCACTATCACTGGCGAGTCTCGCGGCGCAGGCTTTCCTCCAATGAGCCGCTGCGTGCGGGTTGCCTCCTGTCCGCAGACCACGCACACGGCGCTGAGGTATCTGACCCTGTCTGCCCTCGCCGCGAGTTCCATGGTCGTTTGGAAAGGTTCGGCCCTGAAGTTGAGGTTCAGTCCGCAGGCTATCACCTTCTTGTCTTGGGCGAGGCCATCGAGAATGGGCACTATCTCCAGTGGGAAGAAGTTCACCTCATCTACTCCAATGGCGTCAAGCCCGTCTGTTTTTGCCACCTCCTCTATCTTCCGGAGACCCTCCTCGGAGTTGGCGACCGAGTAGGCGTCGTACCTGAGGCCGTTGTGTGTGACCACCTGCATTGCGCTATAGCGGTCATCGAACGCGATCTTGAAAATTGCACCCCTCCTCTTGGCGTAGACCTCTCTCTCGACGAGGCGAATAAGCTCGGATGTCTTCCCAGAGAACATGGGCCCGATAATGACTTCGAGGGTCAACTGACGTGCGCCGTCTTTGGCGAGGATTTATCGGTTCTCTTCGAAAAAGAGATTCATCTTAAGAAGCCTGCGAATGACCTACTCAATGCATTGGCAGTCCTTCGCCGATGGAATGCGCTGGACAGTCGCTCCGGCATCGCGGAAACCAGGTCAGCGAAGAAAAATGTTGCCTCCCACTTCGTCTATATCCTAACCTGCGCTGACGAGACACTATACTCCGGCTACACATCGGACCCCGAGAGGAGGTTGAGGGAGCACAACGCCGGGACTGCTTCCAAATACACGAGGTCCCGCCTCCCAGTGCGGTTCTCGTTCCTAGAAAGAGCCCCGTCTAGGAGCGCCGCCCTTCGGCGCGAGTTCGAAATCAAGAGACTAAGCAAAAAGGAGAAGGTCCTCCTCTGTCGGGTTCATCCCGCCCCTGCGTTCCCCAGCTCACGCTAGCCTAGAGAACCAGCGGGCATCTTGACTGAATCGCTGATCTTACTTGCCTACGACTATTTCGATCGAGGAGATGTTCCTTGTTTCAGGACCTTCGCCCACGACTTCAGTGCTTATTTCGATGCCCTTCACCTTGAACTGGCCTGCTGCGAGTCTCTTGGTGACGATTTCTGCCACGTCCACAGCCCTGCTGATGGCCATTCCTCTTGCCTTTACCACGACTTCGCCGGCCTGGGTAAGCTGGATGAGGGCGCTCATCGCGTAGTTCATCACAGGCTTCTGGCCTACGAAGATATGGTTGGACGGGTAGTTCCTCTGCATGGGTTGACCCTCGCTATGGGTGTCTGCATTTGTTGGCATTGGGCGTTCCTGGGGTTTCTCTGCCTCTGTTTCAGTTGATTCGGATTCGGATTTCTTTCTTGGCATGTGGTGGTCTTCTTTCGCACGGCCGCGCCGTCGCATATTTAATGCTATGGGAAAAAACAGACATGAAACGTTTGCAAAATCCGCCGAGTGATGCAGTTATTTTGCCAGAGCTTTGATTGGAATGTCCTGAGTCTTCCCGTTGGGAAGGGACCTGCGGATTGATATGGGCAGAGCATCTTCTTCGAGCTCCCTGGTCGCCACCTCGATGGCACCCCCGTACTTCCCTTCGATTGTGACGAAGGGGGGCGCGCCCATCGCAATCTGCAGCGAGCGGGCTCCGATGATTCTGGCCTTCTCGAACCTTGTCAGCTTTGGAGGACCGATCGTGATTTCAAACGACGCCATTGAAGGCTGCTTAGTCTTTCTGGTAGTTTTCGCTGGGGACATAAAGGACCTCGGAGGTTGTTCGCCCCTTCTGCTCGTATGATAAGTGTTTTTCCGGCCAAGCGCCCAAAAGGGCAATAAGCACGTTCCCGGGAGCTCCCCCGTTGTCGGCGTCGACAGGGCCAGCGGCAGGTTCGGTCTCGAAGGTCGAATGCACAGCCTCATTCAGGGGCCGGGGAGAGGCGAAAATCGCCCTTTTCAGGCACCTTGCCCCGCTAACCGTCAACGCCCTCCTTCGCACTATGCCTCTGGACAGCAGGGTGAACCTCCAGCCCCCTCTTGCCTGTCTTTTCGCCGAGCTGAAGGTGGGGGTTGAGAAGCCAAGAGGGCAGTACGCCCGTGGAGAGGTCGCTTTTCTCCCATCGGGAGGTCTTCTCTGCGTCTTCCTTGGGGATGCAAGGAGTGACCGGCCTCTGAACCCCGTTGGGAAGGTGGAAGAAGGTTTGGAGCTCTTCGATGGGCTGAGACCTGGAGACGTGGTCAGGCTATCAAGCCCGCACGCGCCCGAACCTTAGGACCGACGATCGAACAGTCGAATCTGCTAAGCGCCCTTGGATTGGACCAATGCCCAGATCCCCCGGCCGCTGCTCCCTCCGGCCTTTACGAGCATCCCGTGGCTCTCCAGATCCTTCAGGACCCCGTTGGCAATTGACGCGTTCACTCCCAGGGTCCTCGATGCACCATAGACCGTTATCGCCTTGAGAGGCCTGAGAGCGCTCAACATCTCAGCCTCGCTCATGGAGGGCTTGAGGAAGGTGAGCTGCTTCCGCTGCTGAGGTGGGGCCTTCTCTTTGGTCTTCTTCCCCTTCTGCGCGGGAGCTTCTTGTCCCTGGGCCGTCTCCTGAGAATCCTGCGATCTCTCCATCGAAGCAAGGGATTTCTTCTTGACTCCACCCAAATGAAATCTGGACTCGAGCTCAACCAACCGCAATTAAGCGTTTTCCCATCTTCCCGGAAAGGATGAATAGGCGAGGAAGGCGCAATCGAAAGTGATGGATTATTCTACCGTCGCGGAGTATTACGCCAACCTAGAGAAGATCTCCGGCAGGAACGAAATCACAGGCGTCCTCGCTTCTCTTCTCAAGGCGACTCCCAAGCCCCAACTCGGGATGCTCGTGTACCTCACCCAGGGGAAGCTCAGGCCTGACTACGAAGGGGTCGAGCTAGGACTCGCAGAGAAGCTCGCCGTTAGAGCGCTGGCCCTGGCGACCGGGATCAACCAGGAGATGGTCTATCGGACCTACGTAAGGCTTGGAGACATCGGGACCGCCGCAGCGGAGCTCCTGAAGAGCAAAAGCCAGAGAACCCTGTTCTCTGAGAAGCTCACCCTTGACCGGGTCTACGATACCCTCCTCCGCATAGCGGGGACGTCAGGCTCCGGATCCGTCGAAACGAAACTGAAGGAGCTCACCGGCCTGCTCCAGGCCGCGTCTCCCGTGGAGGCGAAATTCATCATGAGGACGGTCACGGGAGAACTCAGGCTCGGGGTGGCCGACTACACCATGCTGGATGCGGCTGCGACGGCCTTCCTGGGTGGCAAGAAGGACAGGCCTCCCCTTGAGCGAGCGTACAACGTCCATCCGGACCTTGGTTTCATCGTTGAGAGCGTGGCGAAGAGCGGGGCGAAGGGGATCGAAGGCATCAGAGTGGTCACAGGCGTTCCCATCAGGCCCATGCTTGCCGAGAGGCTCGAATCCGCCGAGGCAATACTGGCGAAGATGGGGAACCGAAAGGTAGTGGCGGAATACAAGCTTGACGGAGAAAGGCTGCAGATACACAAGGCAGGAGAGAAGGTCACCCTGTTCTCCCGCCGCCTCGAGGTGATATCGTCTCACTATCCCGACGCGGCAGATCTCGTGAAGAAGCACGTGTCGTTACGACAGTGCATCCTCGAAGCGGAGGTTGTGGCAATAAACGAAGACTCCGGAGAGTACCTCCCGTTCCAGGAGCTGATGCACAGGAGGAGGAAGCATGGAATCGAACAAGCCATTGCCGACTACCCTGTCGCGTTGAACTTCTTCGACATCCTGCTCGCCGGCGGCACCGACCTGACCTCCAAACCGTACTCCGTTCGCCGCAAGAAACTCGAGAAGCTTTTCAAACCCTCTGACAGGATGAGGCTCGTCCCCGCGATGGAATCTTCCGATGCGGGCAAGATCGAGAAGTTCATGGAAGAGGCCATCTCAAACGGATGCGAGGGGCTGGTCGTCAAAGACCCCGATTCGGTCTACAGGGCCGGGGCCCGCGAGTTCGCCTGGATCAAACTCAAGCGTGAATACAAGAGCGAGCTCACCGACACCATCGACCTCCCTGTCATCGGAGCGTTCCACGGGAAAGGGAGGAGGGCCGGGACCTACGGGACCTATCTCCTAGGCGCCTTTGACGCAGAAAGGGAGGTGTACTCGAGCGTGGCGAAGGTGGGGACAGGATTCTCTGATGAGGACCTGGCCAAGCTCCCAAAGCTCCTGAAGCCGTTTGAGAGCCACACGAAACCCCCGGACGTCGAATCGGAGATGGTCCCGGACATCTGGTTCAGGCCACATCTCGTCTTGGAGATCATCGCCTCCGAGCTGACCCTTTCGCCGATCCACACTGCTGCCATGGGTAGGATACGGCCTGGCGCGGGGATTTCGCTCAGGTTCCCGAAGTTCAGCGGGAAGGTCAGGGACGACAAGCGGGCGGAGGATTCGACTACAGTTGAGGAAATCGTCTCCATGTACAACCGCCAGCTGAAGAAGGTCGAAGTGTCCTAGCGAGGGGCGCCGAAGCACCGGTCTCCGGCGTCTCCAAGACCTGGAACGATGTAGCCGTGTTCGTTCAGGATGGGGTCGATTGCGCAGGTGTAGAACTCGGCCCGGGGGAAGAACCTGGCCACGTAATTGATCCCCTTCATGGTCGAGATCACCGAGAAGAAGACCAGCCGTCGAGGCTTGCCCTCCTTCGCCAGTCTCCTTGCGACCTCCAGGAGGGTGTGCCCCGTCGCGAGCATCGGGTCGGCTACGATTACCACGTCGTCTGACTTGATTTTGGGAATCTTTGCATAGCTGACCTCGATGGGGAACCTGGGCGCCTTCCCCCTCCACGCACTGATGACTCCGGTCCTCGCCATGGGGAGGTTCTTGTACATCCCGTCCACGAACGGAATGGCCGCCCTCAGGACAAGGATTATCACGACTTTGTCGTTCCCTTTGACCTTTCCTCCTGCAGCACTCCCGAGGGGGGTAGAGACGTCCACCTTCGCCGTCTCCATGGTCCTGAGGAACTCATAGGCCATGAAACGCCCCAGCCTGTAGATGGCCTTCCTGAATGCAACCTGGTTCGTCCTTCGGTCCCTGGCAAGGGTGAGTTGCTCCATGACCATCGGGTGGTCCACCACGGTAACTTTGGGCTTGGGCACCTTCAGACTTGTTCGAGGGGGTCGAAACACTATTTATGTGAGAGTATCGGCGCCATCTCCCACCCTTGAAGACCATCAGAGTGCTCCTGCTTGCAGCTCTACTGTTAGTCTTCGCAATGCAGCTCTTCCCCGTCAGGGCCCAAAGCTGCGGTCCCAATCCCTCCAACTACTATGTGGCCTCCATGAACGGGAACATCGACCCGGGCTCTGCTGACTTCATGGCCACGACGGTCAGCAACGCAGAAGCTCAGTGTGCCGGGCACATCGTCTTCGTCCTGACGACGAACGGGGGAGACGGTGCTAGCATGGAGAACATGATCAGCTCCATCGCCAACTACCAGCAGTGGAACAATCGCACTGACGCCTTCATCACACTTGTTGCCCCGCAGGGGTCGTACGCCTTCTCTGCGGGATCGTACATCGCAGAAGCGTCGAACAAGATCTACATGACCCCGGGGACCACCATCGGATCGGCAACCCCCATCGTCTCGGGGATACCCACGGGGGAGGAGAACTCGACCCTCCGGAAAGACATCAGCGCCTTTTCGTCCTACATGCAGACCCTCACAGACAACAACCACCGAAACTCAACGGCGACGGGCCTAATGGTGACCCTGGGGGTCTCCTACCCGGCCGTGCAGGCCCAGAGGCTGCACGTGGTTGACGGGATATTGAACCAGACCACTGTCGCAGGAGCTCTCTCTGAAATCGGGGTCCCGGCCGGGACACCCGTCAACACTCCCTCCTTCAGGTCCACGCTCATCTCTGTCCTCAGCGACCCCAACGTGTCCAGCCTGCTCTTCCTCGTAGGCGTGTTTGCCATATTGGCTGACCTCTATCATCCCACCGTGATCCTCTCGATTGTGGGAGTGGTCGTGGTTGCCACCGCCCTCTTTGGGCTGGGGGTCTTCGGGGCAGCTCCGCTAGCCGTAATACTAATGGTGATAGGAGCAGGCTTTATGTTCCTAGAAGTGAAGACACAGCACGGGCTGAGCGCCGTCGTAGGTGTCGTGATTTTCGTGGTTGGCTTCTTCTTGGTCTTCCAGCTCCCACCCGCAGCGGCTCAAAGCGGGCCTGGGCCGACACTCCCCGGGGCCCTATTCTCAGGGATCCCTGACATCACCTACGGCCTTCTCGTGGGACTCGGGGCTGCCATTGTGGTCGGGAGTCTGTACCTGAGGAGTATCAGGGAGGCGATGAGGAGACGCCCGAAAGTCAACGACCCGGCAAATCTTATCGGAAGGGACGGGACGATGCAGTCGGATCTGAAGGCTGGAGGGAAGGGAGTAGCGCTGATAGCGTCGGAGCAGTGGAGCGTACTCTCTTCGGACGAACTGAAGCGCGGAGACTCGGTAAGAGTTAAAGCGGTCAGTGGTAATGAGCTCGTCGTAGAGAAGGTGGCAAAATGACTCCTCTTGACGTAATCCCGCTGCAGACGACCGGGGACCTCATCAATTTCGCAATCTATGGGCTGGTAGTCATCATAGTCATCGTGCTCATTGCGATGTCTGTAAAGATAATCAGAGAATACGAGAGGCTCGTCCAGTTCCGGCTGGGGAGGCTCATGGGCGCGAGGGGCCCAGGGGTCGTCTTCATCGCCCCCATAATCAACAGAATGATCAAGATCGACCTCAGGGAGAGGTATCTCGAAGTCCCGCACCAGACCTGCATCACCAAGGACAACGCTCCGACAGATATCGACTTCCTGATCTACTACAAGGTCACCGAGGCCACCCAGAGCGTCGTACAGGTGCAGAACTTTGAGGGCGCTTCGATCGGCATCGCCACCACCACGCTAAGGGCCGTGGTTGGCGACATCCCGCTCGACGAACTCCTCGCCAAAAGGGAGCAGATCAACCAGGTCCTGAGGACGAAGTTGGACGAGGTCACAGAGCGCTGGGGGATCAAGGTGACCAACGTCGAGATCCGAGAGATCAGGCCGCCTCAGGACGTCCAAGAGGCAATGGTAAGACAGATGTCTGCAGAAAGGACACGAAGAGCCACAGTCACTGAAGCGGACGGAAAGAGAGAAGCATCCATACTGGTGGCGGAAGGAGAGAAGAAGTCGAACATCCTGAGGGCGGAAGGGGACAAGCAGGCCTCAATCCTCAGGGCGGAAGGCTATGCGGGGGCTCTTAACCAGATTTTCGGGGCGGCCAAGGGGATCGACTCGAAGACGATGGTCCTCCAGTACCTCGACACCCTCAAAGCCCTCGGCGCAAGCCCGTCGACAAAGTACATCTTCCCGATGGAATTCACGAGCCTCCTCGCGCCTCTCAGAGAATACGCCAAGGAAACCGACAAGAAATAAGCTCCAAAACGCAGGAAACTAGCAGCAAACACCGAGTGAAATCAAGATTATTGCAATTCATCGCCCCAGTCTTATATTCTGACCATTTGAAGGTCTAGCGGGGGTCATATCTTGTCAGGAAATGAAGGAGAAACTCAGGCCCGGAGGAGGACTGTGATTGTTCTGCAGGACGAGATGCGGCGGGTCCTCGACGCCACCCGTGTGCTCCTTGACGAATTCAGCGCCTTGTCAAAGGGAGACAAGAACCAAGTCGCGTCCTCGATGCAGAAGGTGAAGCAGGCAGAGATGGATGTCGTTACCCTCAGGAGCGCACTGATCAGGGAGCTTTCTCAGGTTGGAACGCTTCTTGTAAACCGCGAAGATGTGCTGCGGGCCGCATTTTCGGTGGAAGACATCTTCGGCCACATAAACGGGGTGGCGTTCAAGATGTCCCAGCTCCCCAGAAGCTCTGCCAAGAACAAGAAGTACAGGGAGGCTATCACGGAGCTTCTCGGCCTGCTGATCGACGGGATCTCCAAGCTCAACGAAAGTGTCAGGGCTCTTTCGATTAACCCGGAGCAGTCGATTCAGATGTCAGCCCTTGTGCAACAGACCGAGGGGTCCATCGACAACAAGTACAGGGAGTTCGTGGCAATGGTCATGAAGACAGCCAGCAACGTAAAGGAGCTGATCCTGGTCAAGGAGCTGCTCGAGGCCATAGAGAACTGCGCTGACGCCATGCTGGACGCCTCTGACGCCAGCACAATCCTGGCACTGGGGTTGTAACCTTGCCGAGGCCGAAGGCGCGCGGCAGGCTCTTTGAGAACAGGGTAGTAGTGTGGGATATTGAGGAGTCGCGGCGACTCTTCAAGGAAGGCTACTATGGCAAGCCGCTTGGGATCCCCAAACCGAAAGACTTCGAGTTCGACGCCCCCCTAGTCCTCGACCTGATGGAAGGGTACTATCTTGCCACGAAGAAACTACTTGACGTCGAGGACACCTCAGGGAAGGAGCTCACTCCGAAGCAGCTCCACGAGACCTGTGCGTCGTCCTACACGGACTTCGCCGAGAAGTTTCTGGTCTACCGGAAGCTGAGGGAGGCGGGCTACGTCGTCACCCCCGGAATCAAGTTCGGCTCGGACTTCGCCGTCTACGAGCACGGCCCCGGAATCGACCACGCCCCATACATCGTCCAAGTTGCGAGCCACGGTTCCACCATGACGGCCACTTCAATGGTGCGGTCAGGGAGGCTGGCCACCACCGTCAGGAAACAGTTCATCATAGCCATCCCGGACGAGCAGAGGAAGTCGGTGGAGTTCCTACGCTACGACTGGTGGAGAGCGTAATGGAGAAGGTTCAGGAGGAGGCTCCGAGGTCGATCCTGGTCGGGGAGACCATCACCCAGGAGTCCCTCGTGCTGGTCTACCGCGACAGGAGGCGGAGGTGGCTCGTCAGACCCCGTGACACTCCGAAGTTGCACACCCACCTCGGAATACTCGACGTCGCGGCTCTCGTCGGGACCGAGTTCGGGAGGACGGTGACGACCACCCTCGGGGACGAGCTCACGATTCTGAAGCCTACCATAGAGGACCTCGTGATGAAAGCCGCCAGGAAGACCCAGGTCATCTATCCGAAAGACCTCGGCCTGATTGTCGTCAAGCTCGGCCTGCATTCGGGTTCAAGGGTGGTCGAGACCGGCACAGGAAGTGGGGCGACGACGGCGATGGTAGCCTATCTGGTCCAGCCCGGAGGGATGGTGTACACCTACGACATCAACCCCGAGTTCCAGGAGGTGGCACGAAAGAACGTCGCGAAGCTTGGCCTCTCGGAGTACGTCACTTTCAAGATCGGTGATTCACGGAAAGGATTCGGAGAGACCGGCCTCGACGCCGCCATCCTCGACGTGGGGGACCCGTGGGAGGTCGTGCGCAGCATCAGAGAGTGCCTCAAGCCATCTGCGCCCATGGCTGCAATCACCCCTACGACAAACCAGGCCGAGAGGCTCGTGGCCAAAATGAAGGAGGAGGGGTTCGTGGCCGTCGAGACGGTGGAGATCCTCCTGAGGCACCTCGAGGCGCGGGTCGGGATGACCAGACCATCGAACATCATGGTCGGGCACACGGCCTACCTCACATTCGGCCGGAGCACGAAGGCAGTAAGCCGAGCCCCGTTGACGGGTCCGGACTCCGGGCAACAGTTTTAAGGTCAATAGAAACGCGCCGGGGAATCAATGAGCGGGAGGACGTCTGTTGGAGACATCACGGCGCTG
>DATFYS010000180.1:0-15680 GCA_035314885.1 Nitrososphaerales archaeon
CGTGGCCAGCGCACCAAGGCGGATCATGGACTCCAGAAGGATGTCGCAGTCGAGGGAAGCTGTCTTTCTGGCGACGGTCTCTGCGGCCTCTGCTCGTGTGGTCGGGTCGAGGAACAGGGTGATCATCATGCTCAGGTCACGGGACAACCAAGTCTCCGAAGCCTTGACAAGTGTGAGGAGGTCGTTGTACCTTGGCGCCGGAGCCGACGAGGCCATCTCCAGGGCCTCTTCTAGACTCGCATCCTACTCGGCCTCGACCGCGCTCCAGAGGGCTGGCCTTCCGTCTGTGAGTGTGAACGAGGGAGGGGAGGAGTCGCTTGGGCTGGAGACTTCGGGGCAGATGGCAGCAGAGACGAAACTCCCCATCTTCATGACGGCGGCGTTCTTCACCCCGATAATGCTCCTCCTCTACGCGGTGTTCTCGCACGTAACTGCGCCCGAGCGGATGGTGGAATTGGTGGCGCTAGAGGTTATCATACTCGACATCGCTTTCTACGTCTGCTCGTGAGTGAAGCGGCACTTGGACCCGGAGCTGAAAGTTGTCTTGGCGTTTCGCCGTGTGCTGGAACGAACGGGGGAGGGGATGGGCGTTTCTCAATCGCTTATTCGTGAGCTCGGCGGCGCTGGCCCCCCGGGGGCGGAAGTAAGGAGGAGGCTCCTACTTGGCCTTCCTCCAGGGATCGCGCTGCTTCCCATCTCGAGCGGACCGATGGCGGAAGCTTCAATGCTCGCATCGCTGGTCCTCTCATCCAGGAACAGCAGCGTGGTTGCAACCGGGAAGAAGGGGGAGGCCCTCTCTAACCTTGCGGAAAGGTGGGTCAAGGCACGCGAGAACCAAAGACTCGAGGCCAGAGTAAGGCGAGCGCGAAGCTTGCTAGCTTCGGCTGTCGCCGGGGCGGTGTCGTCGATGATTGCGACGATAGGGCCTCTGCTTGGTTCGCTGTCCAACATCGCAAACCCCGCTACCACCGCGTCGGGGAGCCTCCTGTTTCCGGGAGCCGTTATGGCCCTGATCAGCTCCGGGCTCCTTGGACTATACACATCGGGGAGAGGATTCTACCTTAACGTGATGGTGACCGGCGCTGTCTACGGGCTCGTCTCCCTGGCTGTGGCCCCACTGGCAAGCTTCCCTTCATCCATATGGGCGATTAAATAGCGAAGACGCATAATTGTAACATGTCGAAAGCAGGCTGGCTCCTCAGGAATCGGAGGGCTGCCCAACTCATCGAAGAGGCGCTCCTTCTGTCAGTGGCCCTGGTTGCACTGTCGCTGCTGGTCGGGGGAATTGAATCGATACTGAGTCAGACGTCAAGCTACACGTCCAGCATCTGGAACACCATCACCTCTTCCCTGAGCAACATCTTCGGCTCGTTCTTCCATTGGTGATTCCGGCGGTGCAGAAGGCCACGGAAGCAGCCTCAAGAATTGCCTGGAAGCTTAGGCCTCAAGAGAGAATTGCCCTAGACGAAGTGAAGATCCTTGGTGGCCAGTATGTTTCCACTGCGCAGGGATCAAGGAGACGGATGATGGCTTTCGTGAGGGTTCAGGTCCCTGACATCGTTGACGACCAGAAGATCGACTACTCGGCGGCGGTGCGGACTGCTGTGCAGCAGCAGAGAATGAAGGGACTCTTCGAAGGCCTGAGGCGGGCTTCGGTCCCATTCCTATACGCTGTCATGCTCAATCAGCGGGAGAACTCCGAGGGGTCGACGCCAGTCTTCGAATTTGACCTCGCCGTGGGGACCTGGGCCGACGGGAAGGAGAAGGAGGAGGAGGAACTGATGGAGACCGTTGAACACAGAGCCAACGTCCTCTCGGCCACGCTGAGCGTCGCCCTCCCGAACGCCGCCGTCGTGCGCCTGCAAAGAGGAGAGCTCGCAAACCTCCTGAAGTCCATCCTCCTCCCAGGTGACCGACACCTCCCGCAGTCAGGCACAGCATCTCTGAGCAGTGGGCTTTGCTCCTTCGAGGACAGGAGCCCTGCCGTCGCCCCCGCAGCCCAACCCCCCGAGTTCTATGTTCCCAACCTGGACGAGTCTGGGAGGGAAGGAATCCTTCTCGGTTCGATAAAATCAACTGGAGGAAGCCTGCACGACTTCAGACTCCAGTTGGATGACCTGAGGAGGCATCTCGTAATCCTGGGGATGACCGGGAGCGGGAAGTCCACCACGGGGTTGACAATCGTGAAGCAGGTTGCCGAGACCGGCCTCCCCATGATGGTCTTCGACTGGCACAACGAATACGCCCGCGCCATCGATGGCGTCGGAGGCAAGGTGGTGGCGCCAGGGAAGGACGATTTCTCGGTGAATCCCATCGAGGTGTCGCAGGGGACGGACCCCGTGGAGCACGTGGCCATGGTATCTGACATCTTCTCAGACATCTACCACTTCACGCACCCCCAGGCGTACATGTTCAGAAACGCCCTACAGAAGCGCATGAGCGAGACCGGGCCTGACGAAGTCCCCAGTATCTCATCCCTTGTCAGGACCATCGAGGCGTATCCGTTACGATCGGCCTACGACAACGAGACCAAGGTTGCGCTGCTCAGAAGGCTTGTGCCGTTGACACAGGGGCAGCCCGGGAAGGCACTTGGTGGGGTCGGGACCCTCAAGCTCGAGGACCTCCTCGAGGTGCCAGTCTGCGTAGAACTGGGGCATCTTAGAGACGTTCAATCGAGGGCCGTCTTTACGGACGTCATGCTGAAGATGATTTACGAGCAGAAGGTGAGACGCAAGTCCGCCTTGGATCACCTTATCGTCATTGAAGAAGCGAGAAACGTCGCCCCAGCCCGAAGGCCAGAGGACCCGCCGAGCGTGGGCGAGAGAATGATATCCGAACTCAGGAAGTTCGGAGAGGCGATGATGTTCGTTGCCCAGTTCCCCAGCCACGTTGCCTCGGAAGTGGTCAAGAACTCAGGAACGAAAATCGTGCACAGGATAGCCTGGCCCGATGACGTAATGCTGATTGGCGACTCGCTAGGTCTCAACCTGAAACAGAAGGAGTACATGACGCGGCTGGGGGTGGGAGAGGCCGTGGTTGGAGTTGCAAGAATCCCCAGGGCCGTCCTGGTCCAGGTCAGCCCCGGCGGAGGGGTGACGGGGAGAGCAGAGACTTCAGCTTTCGGGCCGAGTCATAGCTAGGCAGCCAGTCGATCTGGGAGGGAGCAGGTTCTCTGTCTCGAATTCGTCGCGCGATGACCCTGGCCGCCGACTCTGGGGTTGAGGACGTCGTGTCAAACTCCAGCGTTCTGCCCCGTCCAAATGCAGCCGTCGCGTCCGCCGCGATAACGCCGATGAGCTCTGCTTCGACGTTGTCCGTCACCTTAACTGGCGGATATCCCCTCCGCGACAGACGGTCCTTCAGGACCGACGGCTCGCACCTGAGAACCACCATGCGGGCCACCCCTCTTGGAGGGAGAACGTATGGGAGGAGATGGCCATAGACGACGACGTTGCTTGGAGGGTGTTTCTGGATTTCACGCCTTGCTTTGTCAGTGTCCACTGAGAGATCTTCCGCGACTGAATGGACCCCCTTTGGCAGTGGCGGGAGACTCGCTGGAGTCAGCCCCAAAATTGCCGCGACCAGTGGCGCGACAGATTTCTTCCCTGTCCCGGGGGTTCCAGTTATGCCGATTACAGTGCCCAAGAGAGTTTCTCGGAGACCAGGCTCAAGCCTTCTGCCTCATGGCCTGCTTCTTCAGCTTGGCCTGGAAATGGGCTCTGAACTTCGCGAGCTTGGGAGCAATGACGACCTGACAGTAGGGCTTCGTCGGGTTCCGTTTGTAGTATTCCCGATGGTAGTCCTCGGCCGGGTAGAAGGTACCCAAGGGTGAGACCTCAGTAACGATGGGGCTCCGGAAGACGCGCTCCATGGTGAGTTCCTTCATGATGGCTTCCGTTTCGCGTTTCTGGTCGTCGTTGCCGTAGAAAATGACGGATCTATACTGTGTCCCCTCATCGGCTCCCTGCCTGTTCAGCGTTGTGGGATCATGGGTGGAGAAGAGGACCTCGAGCAGCTCCCTGTAGGTAATCACAGAGGGGTCGAAGGTTATCTGGGCGACTTCGGCATGGCCGGTCGTGTCGGTGCAGACCTGCTCGTAGGAGGGGTCGGGGACAGTTCCTCCCGTATACCCGGGCTCAACTCTGATGACCCCTTCAAGTTCTGAAAAGACAGCTTCGGAACACCAGAAGCATCCGCTACCGAAAGTCGCAGTCTCCATGGAGAACACGCCGGCTCGCTCCTTCCATTAAAAGATAGAGCCCAAGCTGGGGCCCTGTAACGAGAGGTATCGCTGCTACGGCGACACCAGGAATTCGCAGTACCTGGCTGCTGCCGAGACGCACCTTGTCTCAACGCATTTCAAGTCCGCCTTGAAGTATGCCGAGATGGCCCCTGCCAGGTGACCTCTGGTAAAGTGACTATAGGGCTTCCCTGTCGCAGTCCCTTCGCACTCGAAACCTTCTGCGAAGGCGATTCTCGCACGGCGCCCCACCTGGTCCAGTTCCACCAGTTCGGGCCTCCCCCAGCCTACAGCCGCATAAATCCCGAGGTTGTCGGCGAGAGCTTCCTTCGTGGCCGGATGCAGGCGTGCGAACAGGTCCTGCCAGGTAGACTTGCCAGATTCGAAACCCATCCTGTAGAGCACCTCTTCTCCTATTCCGGGGACTGCCCTAACCACGTTGAAGATGGTCTTCGTCATGGACACCCTGAGCATTACCGCCCTGTCTCCCGATGCCCAGGTCAGCGGGAAGCTGGTGTCAGCGATGAATCCGTTCTTGCTTTCCTGGACTTGTATGTCGGAGACGTAGACGGACGCCTTCAGGTATTCAGTGATCCATTCCCTGTCCAACCTGGGGTCAGTGGATTCGGCGAAGAAGCTGACCGGTCCCTGCGCTGCCTCCGAGCTCCCTCCAAACCAACCTTCCAGGAGGTTTATTCCCCTAAGTCCCAGAATGTTGGCCAACGCTCCGAGGGCCCCTGGGACGTTCTGTTCCGTGACGGTGATGATGAAGAACCGCTTTTGGGGATCGAAGTGATAGACCATCACGTCCTTGCGTTGTTGCTGCATGGAGCAACCCCGACAGGTTGCGTTGTAATAAGTGTTGGAACCTACCTGCGTCGCAATTCATTGCTGGCTGTTGGCATTCATGTTGATGTCCTAGCCCTAGGAGCGGATCTACAGGAGTCTCAGACAGCCAGTTCGAACTAGCAGAATCCGCGAGGCTGGGAAACGGAGTCCTAACCTAAGGAAGGAATGAGAACCGGAAGAGGCACAGGAACAGACTTTCTCTGTCTCTTGACAACGGAGCACTAATTTCTGCCCAATAGTTGTCTCAATTGAGCCAATCTGCGACAACAACAAGGAAGGAACGGACGTCTTGCTGGGGTCCAACCCTCGGAAACAATGGGAGTATGGCCTGAACAAGAATGCGGTATAGGGTATACAGTCTGGTCGGAAGGAGGCCTCTAAGGCCTTCCGAGCAAGGCCCAAAACACGATGTTGTCAGACAGTTGGAGGGCTCCACTGTTTTTCACAATGAACCTCTCCTTCGCCAATGTGTTCAGGGTTCTGCTCCAATCTTCGGCCTCGTTCACAGACTGCGCTTCTTTAGTGTCTTCAAAACTCTCTTCGTGTATGATCATTCTAAATCCTCCCGTGAGCTCTTTGTGACTATATGCCCGGTAGACTAACTTGTATTCCACGTCATCGCGATCCCCCTGCGCTATTTATTCGTTGGAATCTACTCAGGCTAGGCTATGTTGTGATTGAGGAAAAGTTCAGTTGTAGCGTGCGAGGAGGTGTTCGGAGAGCCCGTGCTCGCTGAAAGCTTGTGAGGAGATAACACCCCGATGCGCCAACAACCAACCCTATGATGAGCAAACCTGCTGCCAAGGCATTGGACACCCTGGGGCGGTTCGCCTTCATCCCCGTTGCTCGAGGGTGCTGGCTTGTGTCAATCCTAGCTCTGGAAGTTCTAACCCTGCTTCAAGTGCCCCGGGGGGGATTTGAACCCCCGTCGCTAGCTTTCTCCTTGGCTCGAGAGGCTAACATGCTTGACCGGGCTACACCACCGGGGCGACGTTCTGCGTCCCAGGGCAACCGGAAATAAGCTTTGGCAGCTTCTCATGTCTTTCCCGATGTGTCTGGGCTGGGTGGGTGCACCTGTAAACACGATGGATTCCAATGGAGCCCCGAACGCAACGGAATTGGTGAAGAACAGTCTCCGGGGACCTGACCAGTCTTAGGTTCCCAGCTTGAGGACCGATTTTGCGGCCAGTTTGATGTCAGAGGGCTTGACAGTCTTTCTCCCGGCGTGGGCCGCGAGCTCCACAGCTGCCTTGGAGATCTGGAGTCCCAGGGACTCTAGCTCAGTCCTAAGTTCCATGGCAGCGTCGTCACCGACCCGCTCAGCGCCGGCCTTCTTGATTACCCTGTAGACAGCCGCAAGGCCGAACTCCGAACTAGACATCTTCCTTTGGGTTTGTATGGGGTTATATTAAAACCTTAGGCCAATTTAACGAGCGTCGCTAGCCCTTTTCGACCCAAAAGCGTCCAAGACCACCCCTATTTTGAAAAGAGGGGGAAAAATGGCAGTGGGACTCCACTGCGACGCTCTTTGCGTTCGAAGAACGGGAGAGGGCTGAAATACCACCCACGGTCAGAGCGGGCGTGGCCTTCGCGGACTCCCACCTCCATCTGGCCGACTACCAGGACCCAGACGCGGAATTGGTGCTCGCTGTCAGCGTCAAGGCACTCCTAACTGCCGTTTCAACTGACCAGGACACTTCAAGGAAGAGCCTGGAGATCGCATCGAAGCACCCGGAAACCGTGAAAGCTTTCGTTGGAGTTCATCCCTCCGAGGCCACGAAGATTGAGAGTCTAACTTGGTTTGCAGGGATGCTGGATGAAGCAGCCGGCTGCGGAGAGATAGGGTTGGACCCGAAATACTCCGAGAGCGGACCGGGGAGCAGGCAGGCCCAGGTTTACGAAGCCATGCTGCAGGCGGCAGAGACGGCTCGTAAACCAGTTCAGGTTCATTCGAGAGGGGCTGAAAACGCTTGTTTGCAGGGTCTGTCCCGATTCTCCCCCAAGGGGGTGCTACTACACTGGTTTGAGGGAGAGGAACTTCGTGAAGTGATGGACAGGGGGTACTTCATTTCGTTCGGCCCGGCTCTTCTCTACAGTAAGAAGCTGCAGAGGATGGCCGTTTCATCCGATCGCAGCCTTGTTCTCACCGAGTCAGACGGCCCTGTATCGTTCGGGCCATTGGGTGGGGTCAAAGGGCCCGCACTCGTTCCTTCGGTGATCTTCAAGCTGGCAGAGCTCTGGAAACTCGGGGTTGAAGAAACAGGGGACCTTCTGCTCGAGAACTACCACAACTACATCGACCGTGGCGGAAAAGGTTAATCACTCCAGATTTTCAGGGAATACAAGCTTGGACAGGACTAGACGGCTTGCAGAGCAGATCCTGTCCCGCCACCCTGAATCCTTCGGCGAAGATTACGAGAAGAACAAGAAGGCGTTGAACGACCTGGCGCTCATTCCTTCGAAGCAACTCCGCAACAAGATTGCAGGATACATTGCGAAGGCATCAAAGACGGACGAGGCGGACAACGAAGACTCGTCCGAAGAAGAGCCGCAGGGGTAGGCGGCCTTGGCCCTGGCCGGCACAGGGTTCGAACTCGTCGTTAGGGAATTAGCCACGCTTAGGCCGCACGAAGAGACCATCCCAGCCCACGTGGAGCAGATGGCCAGGCGGCTCGATGACGACGGAGTCCAGAAGGACCCCATCCTGATCGACGGGAGGAGTGGGACTGTCCTGGACGGGATGCACAGGCTCGCCGCGTTCGCCTCCCTTGGCTTCGACCGGGCGGTCTGCTGCTCCCTGGACTACGATACCGAGAAGGTCACCGTCGGAAGATGGGCAAGAGTGTACGTGGCGGAGGACATTGAGCAACAGCGGAAGGTGTTCGCGGACGAAGGGTTCGCGAAGCCGATAGATCTGGAAGTTGCTTTCGGAGCTCTTGAGAAAAGGGAACTGGGTGTGACCGTCGCCCTGGGGGATAGGGCCTTCGTGCAGGACAGGAAATCTGACCTGGCTGAGGCGTTCAGAACGGTCGAGAGGATTGACCAAGCGTCATCGGATCGCGGGTGGAAAAGGAGCTTCGTAAGGGAAGAGGAGATGCAGGAACAGGTGTCCAAGGGGGACAGGGCTGTGCTTCTGGTGGAGAGGCTCCTCAAGAAGGATGTCTTCGAGGCGGCACAAACGGGGAGGTTGTTTCCGTGCAAGACATCGATGCACACCATCGACCCGAGGCCAGTCGCCGTCAACTTCCCACTATCCGAACTGAAGGAAAAGGGGAGAGACATTCAGCAAAGGCTGATGGGGAGAGAAGCAAGACTCCTCCCACCAGGATCAATATACGAAGGAAGAAGGTATAAGGAAAGGTTGCTCCTTCTAAACCCGTCATGATAACCGTGAAGTGCCTGGGACACATCGGTACGGCGGTTGGAGGCGCGGAGATCAAACTGGACATGGCTCAAGTTGGTGCGGCAGAGATTGTCGACATACTGCGATCGAGGGCGGTCGGGCCTGACCCGGGGTTCTCCAGATTCAACACGCTTGTAATGGTCGGGGACGGAGAGGCCTTTGTCCCAGCAACCTCAACGAGGACGGTAATGGACGGAGAGAATGTAGTTCTCATACCGTTCTCGCACGGCGGCTGAAGAAATGCGAACCTATTCACAGTCATTCCTCTACGGGGGAGAGGCTGACCCGAAGCAGATGAAGTCGAAGTTTTCGGAGGTCTTTCCCACAACGATGGTCCAGACGGTGAGCAGCAAGGCGGCCAGCAATGGGTTCTTCATCCAGATGCTGGCGGCCCAGACCCTCAGGGCTGAGCGCTCAGGAAGCCTGCTGGCGAAGAAGCCCGAAATTGATTTCCTCCTCAGATTGGCTGGCACCAGTCAAATCTCCGAGGCGATCTCAAAGGTCGGATCCAGGTCCGGCGAACCTTTCGTCCTAGTGGTAGCAAGCCTCCGTCCTCTGCACAGGAGTGGGACGATAGCCGGCGGCCGGAGACTTCCTGCCCGACAGCTTTCCAAGTCGGAGCTGCACAGGGTTGAAGAGGGCGCTCTGCTGAGCGCCCAAAGGGCCTAGGTAGCTCTCTTCAGCTTGGGGATGCTCACGATCTCGTCTGGGGAAAGCACGGATATCCCGGCGTACTCTCCAAAGATCTCCAGAAGGACCACCTTGTCCGGGCGGTCGAGGCTGACCTTCCTGTCGACGGCCTCGGCGACCGCATCGATAAGTTCCTTCTCTGAGTAGGGCGAGTCTCGGGCTTCTATTGTTATTCTGAACGACTGGGACTGGCCGATGGAATGAGAAAGCTCCTTGACCGCCTTCACGATGTCTTCCATTTTGGTATCCACGACCTTGTCCACGGGGATGAGGCGCATGATGAATCTGACCTTGAAAGGCTCTGACTTGACGTAGTCTGTGATGAAGGCCAATAGCGCCTTTGGATTCTCTGCCTCGACTTCTATTACACCGTCGTAGGCCGATCTCTCGATGGTCAGCTTCCTGCTTCCAGAGAGGAGGGCGACCTCCTTGAATTCGGCGGATGCCCTGGCTTCCAGCCCCTTTGCAGAAGTGACTATGAGGTTCATCTGTCGGTCTCCTTGTCGTAGACCCCGACCGAGCCCTTCCTTAAAATGATAATATCATCCCCAGTCACCTCTACAACTGTAGACTCGCGGCCTTCAAGCCGCCCTCCGTCGATGATTAGATCTACTAAGGACCCGAGCTGGCTCATGGCCTCTTCGGCCGTCCTGCACGAGGGTCTTCCTGAGACATTGGCGCTCGTTCCAACGAGAATTCCGCCGCACTCACGAATCAGGCGAATACAGCTCGCGGATCCTGGAACCCTGACGCCAAGCTTTCCCGTCCCCTGGTGGAGGAGTTCCGGGACCCCTCGAACCAGAGGGGCGACTATCGTAAGGGCTCCTGGCCAGTGCTTCCGGGCAAGTTCCAAAGCACTGGTGCTGAGCTCCACAAGTTCCTCTGCCTTGCCGATGTTTGCGCAGAGGACTGGAACAGCCTTGGCCCCGCGGCCTTTGGCTACGAACAGCCTTTCGACTGCGGCAGAGTCTAGAGGGTCACATCCCAGCCCGTATACAGTGTCCGTGGGGTATACGAGAAGCCCTCCTTCAGACACGACCCTCGCCGCACGAGAGTCTGCCTTTGGCCCCGAGGATAGAATGGTTGCGGCCATGGTTTTGTTGGGCTTCTCACCGTGACGTTTAATAGGCTAACCAGAATCGCGGGGGCGGCATGTCCGAGGAGGACCAGGAACTCGAAGAGGACTTCGACGAAGACCTCGACGAAGACGGCTGGGAAGAAGAATCGGACGACGAAGGATTCTAGGAAGGCATCCCCGGCCGACGAGGTGCTGCGCTGAGGCTATCCTTTAAGACACGTTACTACGCGATGCTCGGCGAATGTCATGGGCGTACTGATACTCAATTTCAAGAACTACAGCGAGATCCTGGGGGATGGATCTGTGCGGTTGGCTCAGTCGGCGTGGAGGGCCGGTGAACAGACAGGACAGGAGGTCATTGCAGCGCCCCCTACACCTTTGCTGGGACTCGTTGCAAAGACTGTGAAGGTCCCTGTCTTCGCCCAGGGTGTCTCGGCCACCACCGGAGAGAAGACCACGGGAAGCATCGCGCCCGAGGCAGTGAAAGGGGCAGGGGCGACGGGAACGATACTGAACCACAGCGAATCAAGAGTGCCTGTCCCAACCCTGAGAAAGTTGATTCCTCGCCTGACCAGTCTGTCGTTGGATGTCTGCCTTTGCACAAGAACCGCAAGTGAGGCCAGCCGGCTGGCCAAGTTCGGGACCAAATACCTTGCAGTTGAACCGCCGGAGCTCATAGGATCCGGGGTCGCCGTGTCGAAGGCGAGACCCGAGCTGGTGTCAAGAACAGTGGAAGCGGCAAGAAAGGCGGGGTATCTCGGCAAGGTCCTGTGCGGTGCTGGAATCGTAACCGGGGAAGATGTTGCGGCGGCCGTCGACCTCGGCGCCGATGGGATTCTCGTGTCGAGCAGTGTCGTGAAAGCAAAAGACTGGGATTCCAAGCTTCTGGAACTTGCTCGTTCTCTTGGTTGATTCTCTGATTTGAGAAATGGCTCGGAGCGTATATAGGGTTAAAATGGGGCAAGAATCATGGCACAAATGAGTGTGCTCAAACCAATGAGCGAAAAGAAACCAAACCCGTTCGAGAACGCGCTCGAGCAGCTGAGGATAGCTGCCGAGTACCTGAAACTTGACGACGGACTGCACCAGATTCTAGCCAATCCGAAAAGGCAACTTACAGTCTCCCTCCCAGTGAGAATGGACAACGGAAAGACCAAGGTCTTCACAGGATACAGGGTACAATACAACGACGCGAGAGGCCCATTCAAGGGCGGAATCAGATACCACCCAGGGGTCACGCTTGACGAAGTGAAGGCGTTGGCTGCCTGGATGACCTGGAAGACGAGCGTCGCCAACATCCCCTACGGTGGTGCCAAGGGTGGCATCATCTGCGACCCCAAGCACATGTCAATGGGGGAGAACGAGCGCATGACTCGCCGATACGCCGCGGCCATCGCACCTATAATCGGGCCCTACAAGGACATCCCTGCACCGGACGTCTACACCAACGGCCAGACCATGGCCTGGATCATGGATGTGTACAGCACCCTAGAAGGGTCCATGACGCCCGCGGTGATCACGGGCAAGCCCATCTCCTTAGGAGGCTCACTCGGAAGAGACAAGGCAACAGGAAGGGGAGCGGTGTTCACTACAGTCGAGGCGGCCAAGGTGAAGAAGATGGACCTGAAGAAGGCCACCTTCGCAGTGGAAGGATACGGCAATGCCGGTTCCTTCTACGCGCAGATCCTTCAGACCTACGGTCCCAAGATGATGGCTGCCAGCGACTCGAGGGGCGCAATCAAGAGCAAGACCCCCATCGACGCTGACAAACTCATCGCATACAAGGAGAAGACCGGGTCGGTGGTCGGCTTCCCCGGAAGCGAACCAATATCGGACCAGGAACTCCTTCAGATGGACGTCGACATCCTCAGCCCTGCCGCACTGGAGAACACAATCCTTCCGGACATCGCAAGGGGCATCAAAGCGAAGATCATCGCCGAATGCGCCAACGGACCTACGACACCGGAGGCAGACAAGATCCTCTTCAAGAACAACGTCTTCGTGATCCCCGACATCCTGGCAAACGCAGGTGGCGTGATCGTCAGCTACCTGGAGTGGGTCCAGAACCTGGAAAGGATCGCCTGGGCAGAAACCGAGGTCAATGACATGCTGGAGAAGAAGATCACCAGCGCATTCACAGACGTGCACGCTGCCAGCCTGAAGCATGGCGTGGACATGAGGACGGCCGCCATGATAGTCGCGGTAGGCAGGGTCGCGGACGCAGTCAAGACTCTCGGGATGTTCCCATAGAAACTCCAAACACGTTGCGGGCGCCTCGGCCAGACCGAAGGCGCTCTTCCTTCTGTTTTTGAAAAGGCAGATACCGCCCTTGGCTGGATCTTCCGGACTGATGAAAGGAGAATTCTCCGCTCGGGCGAAGGCGATCTCCCAGCCTTAAATAGCGTTGGCAGGGTCAGGCTCAATCATGAAATCTGAGAAGATGGACGTCTTCCTGCACGACGGGAAGGGCGTGCTCCTTGCCTATGACCAGGGGCTGGAGCATGGGCCGTCGACTGACTTCAACGACAAGAACATCAACCCGTCTTTTGTGATGGAGTTGGCTGTCAAAGGAGGCTTCAGCGGGGTCATCTTCCAGAAGGGTGTGGCCGAGAGGTTCTACGATGGGAAGGTTCCGCTCATAGTGAAAGTCAACGGAAAGAGCGCCCTGGTAAAGGGCGATCCAGTTTCCCGACAGGTCTGCTCCGTGGAGTACGCGATCTCCCTTGGGGCCAAGGGGATTGGCTACACCATCTATCTCGGGAGCGAACATGAGGCAACGATGTTCAAAGAGTTTGGAAGGATCCAGGAGGAAGCGCACGAAAGAGGTCTACCGGCGATAGCGTGGGTCTACCCAAGGGGAGCCGCCGTCGCAAACGACACATCCAAGGAGATTGTGTCGTATGCATCAAGAGCAGCGCTCGAACTGGGAGCAGATGCCGCGAAGATCAAATACACCGGAGATCCCGAGAGCTTCTCCTGGGCAGTAAAGGCGGGCGCCGGGATGAAGGTCTTCATGTCCGGCGGACCTAAAGCGCCGACGGACGAAGCTTTCCTCCTGCAAGTTCAGGGGGCGATGGACGCTGGAGCAACAGGGCTGGCGGTCGGAAGGAATGCCTGGCAGAACGCCAATCCTCTCCAGATGGCCGAAAGACTCAGGAAAGTGATATTCGAGCGGGAAAGGGTGGAGAAAGTCGTCTCGGGCGTCCGGCCCTAGGCGATCCGTCTAAGAGAAGAGCCTTCCCACCGACAGAAGGTCAGAGTCGAGCACCTTGGGCTTGATGGCGTCCTCGATCCCCACGTCCACGATGGCGTTCCCTCTGAGGGCAACCATCCGGTCGAACTTTCCCTTCATAACAAGATCCATGGCAGAAACACCGAGGCGCGTGCTCAGGACCCTGTCAAAGGCCAAGGGCGAGCCCCCACGCAGGATGTGACCTAGTACCACGTCTCTGGTCTCGAGATGCGTTGCCTTCTCTATCTCGGCCGCCAGGAGATGGCCTATCCCCCCGAGTTTCGGGTGGCCGAACTGGTCAACATCCTGATCGGCAGTGACCTGCCCGTGCTTGAGCTTGACCCTGGCGCCTTCAGCGGCGACTATCAAAGTGAAGTTCTTCCCTGCTTTTCTGCGTGCGGCTACTGACTCGCAGACCGCCTCCAGGTCGAACTCCTCTTCGGGGACGAGGATCACATGGGCTCCAGCGGCGATCCCCGCTTGGGTCGCAATCCACCCCGCGTCCCTCCCCATCACTTCGACCACCATCACCCTTTCGTGGGACATCCCAGTTGTCCTAATCCGGTCAATGGCGTCGACTGCCACGTTTACGGCTGAATCGAACCCAAATGTTACGTCGGTTTCGGAAAGGTCGTTGTCGATGGTCTTCGGGACGCCGACAGCCTTGAGCCCTAGCTGTGCAAGTTTGTGGGCCACCCCCAATGTGTCCTCCCCTCCAATGGCGACCAGAGCGTCCAACCCCCCGTCCCTGAAGTTCTTCATCACCAGCTGAGGCCCTCCTTCTTTCTTGAACGGGTTGGTACGCGAAGTGAGGAGGATTGTCCCGCCGACTGAGATAATGTCAGCGACCTGGTCGTAGTTCAGGGGGACCAAGTCCGGCTGCATGAGCCCGGCCCATCCTCTCCGAATCCCGACAACCTGGACCCCGTAATCCTCCGCCCGCCTGACCACCGCCCTGATGACGGCATTGATCCCGGCGCAGTCTCCTCCGCCAGTAAGGACCCCGACTTTCATGGGCCACAACCGGGGAGATTGTGGATATAAGTCAGACTAGAACCGTCGGAAAGGAAGAACCCTTTACGGCCCTCTGGGAACCCGTTGCCATGGCGGAGAAGATGGCCGTCGCCGTCGACCTAGGAGCCACCAGAGTTAGAGTCTGTGTAGGGACAAAGTCATCTGGGATTATTCGGAAGGCCGCGAAGAAGATGATCCTCAGCAGGAGGGTGGATGACTACCTGGCGCAGATCACAGCAATCATGAAAGACCTGACGAAGCATTCCGCCAAGGGTCAACTCCAAGGCATCTGTGTGGCAAGTCCCGGACCCCTCGACCTCAAGCGAGGCTCGCTGTATCACACACCCAATCTTCCCTATGCGGAGGTCCCTGTTGTTGCCGCCCTGAAGGATGCGTTCTCCGTCGATACTTATCTCATGAACGACGCGAACGCGGCAGCTCTCGGAGAATGGCTCTGGGGGGCAGGTAGGGGGCACGAGAATCTCTTCTATCTGACAATCAGTACCGGAATTGGAGGAGGCGCAGTGGTCGATGGGAACCTCCTGTTGGGAAAAGATGGAAACGCGGCCGAGATTGGTCACACGACCATCGACAGCGCCGGCAGGATGACTTGCGGCTGTGGAAGACCTGGACATTGGGAAGGATACTGCTCCGGGAGATCGATTCCCGCTTTCGCACGCCTTCTGGGAGACGAGCTAGGAGACAAGGAGAGGGAATCAATGGCGCGAAGCAGGCTCCTGAGAAGGAGAATCACAGATGCTGCAATGGTGTTCGACGAAGCCCGACGCGGAGATCCATTCGCGGTGCGTGTTGTCGCCGAGATTGGAAAGCTCAATGCGATAGGAGTGGCGAACGTGGTGGACGCCTTCGACCCGGAGATTGTGACGATAGGAGGGGGGGTTGCACTTAACAACCCGGAGGCCATCCTTCCACCGATAGTGAAGCATCTGAGGGCGCATGCGATTAACCGTGTTCCCGATGTGAGGATCACCCCCCTCGAAGATGACGCTGGCCTGCTCGGCGCACTTTCGGTCCCGTTCAACCCCGGTCTAATCGGAAGGTAAGAGGGCGGCTACCTTAGGGTCAGCCAGAAGTGTGAATCGGGATCTTTCTTCTCGAGTCTGAACGATAGAATCCCATGGTAACCAGACAGGTCGAGGTGGTTTCTGCCAGG
>DATFYS010000181.1:0-3423 GCA_035314885.1 Nitrososphaerales archaeon
CAGGGGAAGCGAGATACGGACGGTTTGTATTGCAAGAACCTTATAATCGCAGGAAACCGGATTCTGCAATCGGTCCAATGTCATTGCAAGAGCAAGGAGTGCTGGTGGAGAAGAGAACGACGGAGGCCGTTCCAGTCCACAACATGCTCGACATAGTCCTCGGCAGACCCATTTACACCGCGGACCAGATTCCCGAAGACGCACTCTGGGTGCGGGCGGTCCGGTCGCGGCACCCCCACGCTCGGGTAACTCGGATTCAGATTGCAAAGGCGTTGCAGACCACGGGGGTCGTGGCCGTTCTGACCGCCAAGGACATCCCTGGTCAGAACCTGTGCTCCACCATGGTCCCAGACAGACCCTTCCTTGCTTCGGAAGAAGTCCGCTGCCTGCAAGACCCCCTGGCGCTGGTGGTGGGGACAAGCGAAGGCGCGGCCGCCAGAGGGGTAGAGGAAGTCGAAGTCGATTACGAACCTCTTCCAGCAGTGACGAATGTTCTCGACGCGGTCAAGCCGGGGGCACCCAGGCTCTCCGAACAGGGGAACGTCCTGAGGCATTACAAGGTCAGAAAAGGGGACGTCGAGATTGGATTCAGAGAATCGGACATCATCCTCGAGCAGACATACACGACCCCTTCGCACGATCCCGCACCCATGGAGACCGAGTGCGCGTTCGCAGTTCCCCGTCCCGACGGCCGCATCGTGATCACAGGAAGCATCCAGAACCCCTTCTACGCGAGAGAAGGAATCAGCAAGATCCTCGGACTCCCGCCCGACCGTATCGATCTGGTGGTGCCTGCCATTGGCGGCACCTTCGGGGGGAAGTCAGATGAAGCGCCCTGGGATGTCTGCTCCATGGCAGCCCTCGCGGCCCTGAAGACCGGCAAGACGGCAGCGTGCGTCTACAAAAGGGACGAATCCATCCTTGCACATTCGAGGAGGCACGCTTCTCATGTAAAGTGGAAGCTCGGGGCGACCAAGGACGGACTCCTAAAGGCCGCGGAGGTCACCTTCTATCTCGATGCAGGGGCCTATGCGTCTGCTGGTCCTCTCGTCCTTTCGAGAGCCCTGGTTCATGCTACCGGGCCCTATCAATTCCCCAACGTCAGGGTCGATGGCTACCTTGTGTACACGAACAACCTGACCGCCGGCTCCTTCAGGGGGTTCGGGAATCCGCAGGTGCACTTTGCTGCCGAGTCCCACATGGACCTGCTCGCGGAGAAGCTGGGGGTTGACCCCATTGACCTGCGAAGGAAGAACGTCCTCAGATCGGGGTCCACCACCGCTACCGGCCAGGTGCTCGATGGGCCGGTGAGTTTGGAGGAATGCCTCCTGAAGGTTGCCGACAGGATCAAGCTGAATCCCAAGCAGCGTCCTCTCCAGGGACCTGTGAAGAGGGGCCGCGGGTTCGCATTGGTATACCACGGCAACAGCCTGGGTCCAGAGGGTGAAGACAAGGCTAGGGCGGAGGTGGTTGCCCACTTGGATGGGACGTTCGGGGTGAGGACTGGCTTGACCGAATACGGGACATGGTCGACCGCTGGGTTTGCGAGGATTGCCGCCAGCTTCCTCGGAGTCTCTTCTGAAAGAGTGGCCACAGAGAGGATCGAGACCGACCGCGTCCCCGATTCAGGTGGGACCTTCGCGTCCCGCTCGACCCTCATGGGAGGCAATGCGGTCAGACTTGCTGCCATCAGACTCCGGGAGCGCATTCAAGCAATGGCTGCAGAGCGCAGTCGCTCGGTGAGGTCCGAAGCCGAACTGGTTGAGTTCATCACCAAAGAGATGGACGAAGAGGTCTCTGAAACGGCCGAGTTCACACTCCCGCCCCTTGACTTCGATCCCGAGAAGGGGTACGGGACCCCCTACCTGCAGTACACCTACGGGGCGGTGGGGGTCGACCTCGATGTCAATGTGGAGACAGGGAACGTCCATCTGAACCGGGTTGTCGCAGCCTTCGATGTAGGGACCGTGATAAACCGCAATTCTGTGGTCTCGCAGATTGAAGGGGGTGTTACTCAGGGGATCGGATTTGGCCTTAGCGAGGAGCTGATAGTCCGAGACAACCAGGTCCTGACGTCTACACTCGCGGATCTCCTCCTCCCGACCTCCATCGACGTACCCCCCATCGAGGTTATGGTCCTGGAAAACCCGAGCACCGCTACCCCGCTTGGGACTCGGTCCATTGGCGAGCCCCCAATCGTAGGCCCAGCTCCGGCGATAGCAAACGCAGTGCACAACGCCATTGGGGTGAGGGTCTGCTCCCTGCCTGTCACAGCAGAGAAGATCCTACAGTCGCTCAACGACTGGCAATCATAGCCCGCGTTCTTGGCTGATTCGACGCAGCAAGAATGGCCTGCGTGATCTTCGTGTAGGCACCGCACCTGCAAATGTTCCCCTCCAGAGCAACCCTGACCTCTTCTGCTCTGGGTTTAGGGTGATTGTCCAGGTAGTACTTGGCAGTCACCAGAACCCCGGGAATACAGTAGCCGCACTGAGGGACTCCCGAGTCGACAAACGCTTTCTGCAGGGGGTGCAACTTCTCGGGGGTCCCAAGGCCTTCGCAGGTAGTCACCTCTGACCCACGGGCCTGAATCGTCAGCATCATGCACGAACTCACGAGCTTCCCATTCACTATCACGTTGCACGAACCGCAGTCCCCGACGCTACATCCCTCCTTGACGCTCTTCATTCCCAGCTTCCTAAGCGAGTCCAGCAACCTTTCGTTCCCTTTCACGTTGATACTGAAATCCCCACCGTTCACCTTGATCTTCACAATCATCGGTCGCGCACCCCTCCCGTCCTCCGACGATCTCCGAGTTGCTCAAGGCAATTCGCAAGGCCCTCCCCGACCATCGCTCTGGTGACACTCTTTCGAAAGCGAGCAGACCCTAGATAATCTCCCGCTGGGGCTATTTCGGATTCTAGGGTGTCAAGCGCGCGTCTGATGGCTCCTTCGCCGGGAACCCTCCCTTCCAGCTCCGACTCAGCTCCGGTGGCCCTCCCTACCTTCTTCTCCCTCGCCCTGCTTACCGCGATCCTGGCGTCTGCCACAGTCCCGTCGTCACTCAAGCTCAAGAGGGTCGTCGTCGTTAGGATTCCCCTCCGGTTCTCCCGCCTCTTCTCGAGCTTGTTGAACCATGTCGCAACAAGCCCTTCCAGTTCATCAAACTGGGCCTCCACGATCACCTCATCCTCTGCCAACTCAAGTTCAGCGGGTCCGGCCACCCGCCCACCACCTGCACTGCGAATGACCACCCGACCGTCGAGAGCAAGCAAGATTTCCGCGAGGTCGCCTTCCGGGACTGCTGCAAGGCTGCCACCCACGGTTGCCATGTTCCTCGTCGCCAATGACCCGAAGAGGTACCTCATTCTCTTGAAGCAGTTGTATCTGCCATCGAGGAGGTCTGTCGTTACCAATTCGTCT
>DATFYS010000182.1:0-3682 GCA_035314885.1 Nitrososphaerales archaeon
CTCAGCGACCAAAATCGTGCCACAGGTCTATATGGTACCGAAATGAGCTGGCTCGACCAGCTGGAGTAGAGGATAGTCTTGGGGAGAGAAGGAAAGAAGAAGAAGAAAGAGAAAGTCAGAAGGCGAAAGGAAGAGAGGAAGGCCGAGAGAGGGGCAACGCCAGGCTAGGCCAAAGGCCTATCAAGGGAACGACTGATACTGCCGTGAGCCCACTGTGTCGGGTCCTGTGTCTTCTCAGATGCCGAGGGCTTCCTTCAGGCCCTTGAACCTGTTCCTGATCGTGACTTCTGTGACCCCCGCAGCCATGGCGATGTCCTTCTGTGTCTTGTCTTCGCCCTCCAGGGTGCATGCCACGTAGAGCGCCGAAGCCGCCAGCCCCATGGGGTCCTTCCCGGCTGAAATCCCGGTCGCCGTCGCCCTCTGCAGGATCTCGCGCGCCCTCCTCTGCGTCATTTCAGACATCCCTGCCCTGGATGCGATCCCTGACACGCACCTCGTCGCCTCGGCCACGGGCATCTTGAAGTCCATCTCCCTGTGCAGGAGCCTGTACGACCTCGCGAGGTCCTTCTTCTTCACGTTGCTCACGGCGGCGATGTCCTTCAGCGTCCTGGGGACCTGGCAGTCCCGGCAGGCCGCGTATAGGGACGCCGCTATGATGGCGGTGATCGACCTCCCTCGGACCAGGTTCCTCTCGAACGCCTTCCTGTAGAAGTAGGCGGCCCTCTCCGTGACCGCGTCCGACACCGTGAGCTTGTCGGAGAACCTCTTCAGCTCGCTGAACGCCTGCCTGAGGTTCCTGTCCGCTGATTCGTGGGCCTGGCTCCTCCGGTCCCAGGTCCTCATACGCTCGACAGTCGACTTCATCGACCCGGAAAGGGACCTCCCCGACGCGTCCTTGTTGAGCCCCCCGATCATGGTGGACAGCCCCATGTCATGGACCGCTATCGACGTGGGCATGCCCGTCCGGCTCCGGTCCCCCTTCCCGTCCTCCGAGTACGACCTCCATTCCGGGCCACGGTCGATGATTTTCTCCTTTACCACGAGTCCACAGGCGCTGCAGTAGAGCTCCGACCCGGTGCCGTCTAGGACCATCTTCCCTTTCCCGCACCTGGGGCACTTGTCCGAACTCCTATCCATCTTCAGGAGCCGCGAGAAGTTAGTATTGTTTGACATGTTCACTGAAGAAACAGAAAGACTGTTTCAGAGATGAAGAAGTTCTTCCTGTATATAAGGTAAGGACACCGTCAGGGCTGATTTCCGAGCCGCGAAGGACCGTTTTGCGCTATCTGAAGCCGAGACCGCCGGAATCCATGACCCTCACGCAGTCCCCGCATCTGAGGCCTCTGGGGGTCCTGTAGAGGTGGGCGATGGCGCCGCAGTGCGGGCAAGCCTTCGGGAGCTTTTGGAGCTTCTGGACCTGCTGGACTGTCTCTGGCACGGGACTAGCGCCGCCTGCTTCTTCGGCGAAGCGACTCCTGGTTGGAAATCTGGGCACAGACGGGGCACACGAGGTTGTTGCCGTCCTGTTGAAGCCTGATCCTATGAGTCACGCACAACTCGTATTGTATCTGAGGCACCCTCTTTCAGGTTTCTGGCCATTATTAAGGACGTTAGGAAGGCTCTGTTGACGAGAGGACATGCCTTTCAAGCCAACTTCAGGGCTTCTGCTCGGAGGATTACCGGAGTCGTCGGGTTCCCCTTCACTGCTTCATCTTGGCCTGCGCTCCTGGGCGAACCTTGAGCCTCCCATTAATCCCTTCTTTCAGGCAGATGCGGATGGCTTCGTTGACCATGTCCCGGAATGTTTCGAGCAGTTCACGTGTCAGTGGAGTCGGAGTATAGCCGAACTTGACTGCCTTTACCGCCTTGGTTGAATCTAACGAAGGGGAACTGGTAAGCGAAAGGCTGGCAGGTTCGAGTGCAGACGCCAAAGAGTATTGAAGACGAATTGTAAAATTCTGTCATTTAAGCGGGGAACAGTTTGCGTATCAACGCGGAAGGGGTGATGCTGAAAGTAATCGGACTGACCTTCTTGGGCGATTGTTAGCTATGTGTGTCCCGCCGTGTTAGCAGGACCTCCAAACCCTATTAGTGAGGATTCATGGGTTCTGGCCCGTTGGCACCCACTGAAGCAGAGCGCGCCGCGGAGCTGAGGGAGATCCTCGCCTCGTTCAACAAGGCCTGGACCAAATACTGGGAGTCTTACGTCACGCTTCAGGACCAGCTCTACGAGAGCTTGCGGGCGGGAAGGGAGGTCAGCTGGCTGGCGGCCACCGACGAGAGGAAGATGAGCGAGATCAACCAGGTCCAGCGAGAGCTCTTCCAAGGGATGCCGCGCCGGCTTGACTACTCCCCGCTCGGGCAGATAACGCGCGACCTGAACGCCGCGCCGACCAAGATCTCGGACCTCGAGGCCGCTCTCACCAGTTTAGAAGGGGGGTGCAGGAGCCTGGAGGAAGCGATAGCGCTCATGAAAGGGCAGGTCGAGAAGATGAAGCAAGCCATGAAGTCGGCCGGTCCTTGAATGCCGGGCCAAACTCCACCATGTGCTCTGGAATTGAGATAGACCTACTCTGTGGTCAGCCGGACGGGCCTCCGTCCAAGTCGACGACCACCGACTCGCCTTCCCTTCTGACCGGGTATGTCCTGACCTTCAGTGGGGGGATTACCTCGAACGAACCCGTCCGCACGTCATAGGTCCAGCCGTGCCAGGGGCAGGTGACGTCGTAGCCTTCGAGCTGTCCCTCCCCCAGGGGGCCTCCCCGGTGAAGGCATGAATTCTCGAGGGCGAAGAACTCGTCCTTGACTCTGAAGATTGCCAGGGTGACCCCTTCAGTCCGGACGACTTTCCCCTTCCCGTCCTCGATCTCCCGGGCGTCGGCCACCCTGACGAGCCTGCTCAAGCTGAGTCCCTCATACCAGGGTGTGCTTCCCGCTGACTTCGATGGGCTCCTCGGGCACCGGGTGGACGTGCTTCTGGGCCTGCTGGAGGAGCCATTCTTCCAGGGCCTTGACCTGCATGTTCGACCCTCCGAGGGAGTCCAGCTCCTTCTTGGTCAACTGCACGGCTACCAGGATCACGTGCTCGATGTGGTCGACCTGGGTCTCGGTGGCGTGGCGCGGGTGTATCTCTATGATGTACTGCAGGTCTTCTTCGAGGTGGTCTATCTGGGCGATGATGTTGGCGGTTGTGTGTTCGGTCTCAATGGTGAAGACGTCGTTGTAGATGCCGAGCAGCATCTCCAAGTCCGATTGGAAGGACTTCAGCCGAGAGATGTAGAGTTGGGCGACCTCTCGAGACAGGGCCCTCTTCTCCTCTGTGGATGAGCGGACGTCGATGGCAAGTGTGATCAAGAAAGTGGTGAGCGACCCGATTCCGAGCTTGGACCTGAGCCTCTCCTTGGCCATGACCTCTATGGGCCTGAGCCGTTTCCTCTCGTTTCGCTCCACTATCCTGTCGACGACTAGGTAGGTGACCGGCAGGGTCACGGCGAGGCCAATCAGAGCGCCGATGGCGCTGAGCACGACGTCATCGGACGTGATCGCCAACGAGGCGAAGTAGGAACCCGGACCATGATTAACCTATGGTGATCGGGGTGGGGCCACCTAGGCTCGGCTCCCGGTCGCAAACCCCTTCGGACACAAATACATACAAGTTGAGGCCACCGCGAAGCCCGTTGGG
>DATFYS010000183.1:0-8153 GCA_035314885.1 Nitrososphaerales archaeon
GCTTGATGGCCTTCACGACCGAATCCAGCCTCTTTTGATCTGAAAGGGTCGAGCCACCGACCAGAATCAATGAAGCGCCGCACTTGACCGCTGTCTTTGCAGTCTCGGCTGCCTTGGCCGGAGAGAAATCCTCGGGATCTATCAGTGCAGCTACTAGGGTTCCTCTCTTCGCCCTTGAGATGAGACGCTTCTCAACAGGTCCCGGAGCGGACAAGCTAAGCACCGGCTTTGGCGAAATCGTCCACGAACGTGTTGTAGACGTCGATGTCGGCCCTCTTGGTCGGGTACCTCATCTCCCGGCGCAGCCCGCAGGCGAGGTTGCCGCAAGCGATGTGATATACCTGGTCGTGTGATGTCTCGTCCTCCTCCGATGTGATGCGAATAGTGATCATTCCGCAACGTGGACATGCAAAGACCTTGGGCAACGTCCGGCGGATTACTCGGAGTGTCTTCTTGCGCCTTCTCCCCATTTGGCTTCGGTCAACGGTCTCGCTTCTGGAGTAGATAAAATAGCGTCTCCACCTATGAACATCGAGGAAACCAGAATATTCGGTTTTAGCTCTTGCGTTATACAATTAGGCTGGCCCATGCCTATCTTTCTTCAAATAATTCTAGAATCGGTCCTAACTAGCTTTAATACAAAATCGTCAACTAGACTGTGTCCATGGCAATACCCGAGTCCTTGGTCAAGCAGTCGGAGCTGACTCCAACACAAATCGAAGCCCTGTCTAGGTACCTGGGAGTCAAGACCGGCCACATGAAGTGGAAGGAGGCCGCGGCGGCCCAAACCAGGAAGCGAAAACAGACGTCCAATCGGCCTGTAAGCCTAGGATCTTATTACAGAACCGTCCAGCAAGCGAAGAAGAACGTGAAGAAGTCCGCAGTAACACTCTTGATTGCTGTCTGGTTGGGTCTGATAAGAGTGGAAGACGCGCGTCGACTCTTCGATCTGGCTGGCAGAAGCCTCGCGGACCTCTCAGACGAGGACAAAGACCGTCTTGGGACCGTCCTTGAAGCTCTGCTGACCCAGATGACGCAATAGCATGCAATAGCACAGCACAGGTCACGCTTTTAAGTCACAGGCGTCAGGCCCAGGTTGGCCATGGTTGATGACTCGGTAGCGCTTGCTCTTGTCGCAGCCACGGGTTTCTTCCTCGCCGTTTCCGTCGGGCTGTTGTACAGATATCGGCAAGCTTCCCGGAGCCTGAACGCGTCCACCGATCTTGGGCACGACCTATGGCAGGCCCTGGACCAGAGGATGAAGAAGCAAGATGAAAGGATAGTCGACCTGATGGTCAAAGTGGAAGTATTGCAAGCCAGGGCGATGAGCGCCGCTCCAGCTACTTCTCCAATGTCCTTCCCAGCAGGCCCCTCGCCGTCCGCGCCGCATATTCCAACTTACGAACCCGAATCGAAACCAATCAAAGAAGCCAAGGAGACTGCTGTTACCGAGTCGCATCCTATGACGACATCACAGCCTGCAACACCAGGTCAACCAGAGTCACAACCCAAACCGGAACCAATGCCACAGTTACAGCTTGCGCCAGCACCCCTCCCTGTCCCCGCTTTGCCCAAGCACATCAAGCTTGACAACACTTCACGGACGGCCCTTGAGCTCCTGAAGACCAAGCCTTTGACCACGGAAGAACTCTGGACCCGTTTGAAGAAAGGAAGAGAGCATACCTCCCGGGTCATGAAGAACCTCTACGAGAGAGGGCTGGTCACCAGGGACGATGCGAACAAGCCTTACACATACCAGCTAACCGACGAAGGCCGCCACATTGTTGGTCAGAACTGAGATTCTCCCAAGGGAACCTGTTTCAGACTGAAAGAGGACGAAGCGACTCTTCGTCAGATTGCAGCTTCAGTCAAACACCGGTAGCAGCTTCTTAGCTCAGGACAAAGCCGTCGAAAACGTCCAAGTCTTGCGTATGCTCCAGTCCAACCCATTGCTGGACTTGGGGTGCCGTCGGTGGCCGTGCCGTGTCTGATCCCCATCCAAGCCCCTGAGGCTGAACTTCAGTCCTTCATACAGCTCGAGTATCGACTTTCCTTTCAGTGTCAGCCGGTATTCGATGCGCTTCCCATGTCGACCAACCCTCTCGACCAGCCCGCGGACGCAGAGGTAGTCGAGATTGGAACAAAGGGTGCTCCAATTCATGTTTGCCTTCTGAAGGATGTGAGTTGGCTTCGTCTGTCCCTCATCCGAAATAACCTTGAGGACGTCGCAGGCCATCTCAATTGCGGACCTTCTCCCTTCTTGGAACTGCTCACCGGGAAGCGCTGCGTCCGCGAACAACATATCTGCTCTCCTAGATGTTCGGTCCGGACGGAAACGCGAAGGTGCGCTGGGCGGCTCTCCAGATCTCCTCTTGGGTCAGCTCAGTCTGGTGGCTCTGCACCCGTTGGTCCAATTCCTTCAGCCTGGATTCGACCAACACCATCTGGCCTGAAAGGAACTTGCGGTAGGTCTTCAGGAGTTCGAGTTGCTCTTTGTCCGTGCTGTTCGATATGCTCTTCATGGTGCCGTCGAACGACCTCGTGGCCGCTTCTATCGGTGCCCTCAGATAATACTCGACCACGGGCGGGGCTCCTTTGAGTTCTCTCCGGATCTCAGCCTCTGTCCGCTCAAGAAGATTCTTCAGCGTCTCCCAACCGTCATTCACCGTTCCTTGATTCGTGCTCACGGTTTCAGGTAGCGGTCGCTGGGAATATGATTCTACGGTTTTGAAAACCAGTTTTCGGCTACTATGGTCGCGTTCCTTTCATGGCACGGGCTGGCTCTCGGGGTCGCTTTCAATCAATTTGAAAGGCCATCGCCAAGGCGCTTCAACTGGCGCTCTTCGGCTTTCAAAACCTTAGACTTATGTTAGCAGTCCCAGCAACCATGGCCGGAGGGGGCCGGAGACATGTTGCTAGGCCTGACGGCTGTCAAATATGGTATTGCCGCCGCAGTAATTGCGGGCTTGACCATCACATCTTCATTCGTGGTCCTAGGGACAGGGACAACCTCGGCAATCATTACAACGACAACTACCGTGACTCAGACGGCAACTGCGACGACTACGCCCACAGCGACGACCACGCTGACCCAGACTGCAACATCGAAATCGGCCACTACCCTGACGACCACCGTCACTTCGACGACGCTTTCCATATCCGCCGTCACTTCAACTACGACGACTGTGTCTCCTACCACGTTCACAACCACTTCCCTTTCCATCTCCCCCACTACCGTGGTTTCTGTCTCCACGTTCAGCACGCTTTCCATATCCACATCTACCTCGGTTTCCATATCAACCTCAATCGAGATCTGGACATCCATCGTCACAGTGACCAGCACTACCACCACTACAGAAATCAGCAACAGCACAACCACAACCACAACAACAACCTCAACCAACTGCAAATTCGACTCCGACTGCGACTGACGCTGCAAGGGACGCACAGACCTGACCGTTCTCAGGGGACGGACACGACCAGCAATCCACGAGTCCCCGGAGCTGGACACAACCTCTTTTTGTAAGACACCTAGAGACACAAGAGGAAGTTGGCACAGCAGGCTGCCGGCAAGCGTCAGGAAGTGACTGGGAGAACCCTGAGGGTCTTCCTCTACTTGGCTAGGAAGGGTGCCTCAGACCTTAGAGACGTCCAGCGGGACCTTGGCCTTTCGACCGCATCTCTTGCCTCGTACCACCTCGGTAAGCTCGTGGAGGCTGGGTACGTAGAACGGAACGAACGCGGTCAATATGTTGTCACGAAGGACTCGGAGAAGACGCTGCTTGAGGGCTATTCCAGGGTCGGGGCGGTCCTCGTGCCGCAGTTGTTCTTCTTCGCGGTCCTTTTCACGGGGCTAGTCGGTTTCTTTGCCTTCATGTCCCTGCGATACGCTTCCTACGTTCCGTTACTTGTCGCCACCTCGGTAGCGATACTCGCAGTCTTGTGGTATCAGACACTCAGGATCTGGCGCCGGCTGGCCTACGGAGGCTGAAGGTCGTTATGGTGGTTCAAAGGGCGAAGAGCAGCAGAATCAGAATAACTGCATAGGGGATGATTGGCAGGCAAGGAAAGAACCACCACAGACGAGATCCACTCGGAGGCTGGGTCGACCAAAGCTGCTGGTAAGACGGCCAGACCGCGAGGGCTGGCAGCGCCACAATTGGTGAATAGACCAGAGTGAAAATCGGAATTGCAAATGGCAACCCCAAGAAATCAACCGCAGGCTTCCCGGCCAAGACGGACCCCAATATCCCGTCTGCCATCAGCTCGTAGACCCCTCCGAGCAGGAGGAGTTGGAACAGCGTCGCCCTTCTGTGCCTCAGGGCCACTGTCAGAAAACCCACCATCAGGAGGTACCAAGGCATCGTTTCGATCAGGTCGATGAGAAGATTGGGGCTGGCCGCGACCCCGCTGGCCCCGAACACGTGCTGCCAGACTTCGTACTCTGACTCCACGTAGACCGCTCCAAGTCCACCCGCCAGGAACAGTTTCTTCGAGGCGCTCCAGTCTAACCTATACCAGATCTTCTGGACCTGGTCCTTGCGCCATACCCCCACAAACAGCGTCGCCACACAGGTTGACACCGCGGCGAATTGCGTGAGATTCTCCGGGGTCGCGCTATAGTAAAGTGCAACGGGTGTCAGAATTACAGCATAGATCGCGATTAGTAGCAAGTACAGCCTCCGAGGCCAAGAACCCCAGAGTGCTGCCGCCTCTGACAAGTTATGCAACCGCATCACCTCTCGTCACCGATAAATCCATTGTGGGGTCGAAAATGTTGCCACTGAAAGGTAGTGCTTAAGACCCGCATCGGCGGCAAACACCCGAATGTCCTTCTCCGCCGACCTCGTGTGGGAGAGGGTCAAGACCCTCGCGCCATTCCCCACGAAGATGTCCGCCTACTACATGGACATCCTTTCACAATATGAGGCTGCGTACCGGACCGCGTCGCTTGCCAAGGCCAAAGGTATCGACCCAATCGAGGTCATCGAAAGCAGGACCGTCTTCGACCTGGCAGACAGGGTCAACCAGATGCTTCACCTGGACCAGTTCGAGGGCGTTGTCGGCAGGCTGCGGGAGCTCCTCAAGACAACTTCCAAGGAACGCGCGGCCCTGACGATCTCTCAGGAGATTGCCCTCGGAAAGTTCGGCGCCCTCGAAAGGGAAGAGGCTCTGAACTACGGGGTCCGCGCCGGGCTCGCAGTGATGACCGACGGGGTCACCGTGGCCCCTCTGGAGGGGATATCCGGTGTCTGGATCAAGCAGAACGACGACAACAGCGACTACGTCTCCGTTTCATATGCCGGCCCCATGCGCTCGGCAGGAGGCACCGAGGCCGCCTTCTCCCTCGTCATCGCCGACGTCACTGGGAAGAAGCTCGGCCTGAGCAACTACCGGGCGAGGCAGGAGGAGATCGACCGGTTCGCGGAAGAGCTCCGGGTCTACGAGCGGGACGTTGGAAACTTCCAGTACAAGGTGACCGACGACGACATCCGCAAGGCGATCTCAAACATCCCCGTGGAAATCGACGGCATCGAGACCGACCCCGTCGAAGTCGTGGTGCACAGGAACCTGAAACGCGTGGCAACGGACAGGCTGAGAGGAGGGGCCCTCAGGGTCCTCAACGACGGGGTGATAGGCCGTGCGAACAAGCTGTCAAAGAAGCTGGCCAGCCTCAACATCTCCGGCTGGGAGTTCCTCGACGGGCTGAAAGGGGCCACCCAGCAGACAGCCAACGAGACAGAACAGGCAGGGGCTCACTTCGAGGAGGTCATCTCCGGTCGGGCCGTGTTGTCAATGCCTCGCAGCAAAGGAGGCTTCAGGCTCAGGTACGGTAGGTCCGTGAACACGGGTCTCTCGACCGTCGGGATTCACCCCGCCGTGGCGGTCCTCCTGGACTATCCCGTCGTCGCGGGGACCCAGGTCAAGGTCGACATGCCCGGGAAGGCTGCCACCATCGCCTTCGTGGATTCGGTCGAAGGTCCGACAGTCGCGCTGAAGGACGGGACGGTGACAAGGGTCTCCACAGTGGCCGACGCCGAGAGGGTTCGGCCTGACCTGGAGAAGATCATAGATCTCGGGGACGTCTTGATCAGCTACGGGGATTTCCTGGAGAACAACAGGGCTCTCCCTCCCTCGCCCTACGTCCCAGAGTGGTGGGTCCAGGACTTGGCCCAAGCCCTGGTGACCGTGCCGGAGGCTTATGCGAGTCTTGCCGACGCAGGGATTCGGCAAGAAAGGGTCGACGCGGTCAGAGACTCCTATGCGGGGGTGATTCCGACTGCCGCAGAAGCAGTAGCCGTTTCTCGTACCCTGGGGATTCCTTTGCACCCTGCCTACACGCCGCGGTTCGACAGGGTTGGCACCTCAGACCTCCTCGAGCTGCGTGGCAAGAGCCACGTCGAAGGAGATTCAGTAGTCGTCGACATCAGCGGACGCCACACCGAGTGGGTCCTGCGCAGCTCCCTGGTCGAACACCATGTGGAAGGAAACGTCGCAGTGGTGTCGGGTGAATCTGCGTTCATCCTCAGAACGCTGTTGAGGATCGGGGAAGAGCTGGATACTCAGGTCCCTCCGGACGAGACAGACCTCATCCGACGGCTATCGGGGATACAGCTTGGCAGGCAGAGCACCACCACCATCGGGGTCAGGGTCGGGAGGCCAGAGAAAGCCATGGTGCGGCGCATGAAACCTCCGGTTCACACCCTCTTCCCTGTCGGACTGGAAGGCGGTTCCCACAGGGATGTCTTCACGGCCGCCAAGACGGGAATCGTGAGGGTAGAGGTCGTCGATAGATTCTGCTCGGAGTGTGGCCAGCGTCGCCTTTCCGCCAAGTGCGAAGTCTGCGGAGCAACCACGGAACCGTACAAGTCCTGTCCCAGGTGCGGAACGGACACGAAGGAGGACACCTGCCCCAACTGCAAGGCTTCCACAGTCGGCTACTCGAACATGGACCTCGATCTCCGCGCGAAACTCGCCGCCATCCAGGTCAAGCTCCCATTCGACCCGTCCATCCCCGTCAAAGGGGTCAAGGGTCTGACCAGCGCTTCGAAGACCCCCGAGCCCCTCGAGAAGGGGATCGTCAGAAGCAGGCACCAAACCTTCGTCTACAAAGACGGGACTCTGCGAATCGACGTGACCAACGCTCCCCTGACCCACTTCAGGCCCCGGGACGTCGGGTCTGATGCATCTGCCCTCGCGAAGCTTGGCTACGTGGTCGACCACACGGGCGCGCCTTTGGAGACGGACGACCAGGTCCTCGAGCTGAAGCCCCAGGACATCATCGTCCCCGCCGACATCGGGAACGACCTGGTGAGGATGGCACAGTTCGTCGACGATGAGCTCACGAACATATACGGCCTCCCCCCTCACTACAACGCTCAGAAGCCGGCAGACCTTCTCGGCAGGTTAGTGATAGGGCTGGCTCCGCACACTTCGGTTGGCGTGGCGGGCAGGTTAGTGGGGTTCTCTCAGACCCAAGTCTGTTTCGCCAACCCCTACTGGCACGCAGCTAAGCGCCGCGACTGCGACGGGGACGGGGATTCCCTGCTCCTTCTGGAGGACGCTCTGCTGAACTTCTCTCTCCAATACGTCCCGCGGCAGATCGGTGGATACATGGACACTCCTCTTCTGCTCCAGCCCATACTCCTCCCGGCCGAAGTGGACGAGCAGGCGCACAACTTCGACATCGCGTCTAGCTATCCCAAGGAGTTCTACGAAGCGACCCGGGGGGCTCCTTCAGCCGCTTCGGTGTCCGCCCTCATCGAGCGGGTCGGTTCTAGGCTCGGGGACGAGACCCAGTTCTACGGATACGGCTTCACGCACCCCACGTCGTCGATTACAGTCAGGAGGTCCAGGGGGGCCTATTCGACCCTGCGCACCCTGAACGAGAAGATTTCGAAGCAGATTGAGGTCGCGTCCATGATCGAAGCGGTTTCGACCAAGGAGGTGGTGGAGTCCATAATCAAGACCCACCTGATTCGGGACATCATAGGGAACGCGAAGAAGTACGCCACTCAGGCCTTCAAGTGCAGGGTTTGCGGCCTGACCATGAGGCGCCCTCCTCTTTCATGGAAATGTCCCGTCTGCAGCGGCGCGATCAGGGGGACGCTCACCCGCGCCTCCGTGGAGAAGTACCTCTACATCGCCCAGCG
>DATFYS010000184.1:0-4818 GCA_035314885.1 Nitrososphaerales archaeon
TTTCCGGCCCGCTGAAGCCCGTGCTGCTTCTCCTGGCCGGGGTGCCCCTGGTGATCGCTCACTTTGGACAGGTGGACCTCTACGCTTCGGAAATCACTTTCCCACTGCTGGGGACCACCGCCGACCATTTCTTCATCTACACAGCGCTGGCCATCTTGGGGTTCCCCATCGTTGCCAACGCCTTCAACATGATGGATTCATTCAACGGCCAGATCTCCTGGTTCACACTTCTCACATCGCTGGCTCTGCTCCTCGGGGTGACACTGCACTTCCTCACGTCAACGTACTCCCCGGTCCGGGTGGCGACCACACTCCCGCTTGTGGCCGTGGCCGCGGCATTCCTCGTCTTCAACCGGTATCCCTCAAAGGCGTTCGACGGCCAGACAGGAAGTCTGGTGTTCGGCTCTGTCTTCGCGGCACTAGCGGTAACAGGCGGAGTCGAGGTCGCTGCTGTCATCGCCATTGTCCCAGCCATACTGAATTCGTTCTACACGCTCTCCAGCGTCAGAGGTTTCGTCGAGAGGAGGAAGATGTCCCGTCCTACGTACATCGGGGAGGACGGGCGACTGTTTGCAACATCGGACCATACTGCCCCCACGACCCTTGTCAGGCTGATTCTCCTAGCAGGCCCACGTTCTGAGGAGGGGCTGGTCAGAGACGTTGTGGCCCTTACGCTCGTCTCCTGCATTCTTTCAGTCGTCGTATCAGTTCTTACCTGGGTGGTCTAGAATGAGGCTGGCCCCCCTTGTCGCAATCGAGCTGGTCGCGTTCCTGCTGATTATGGGGGAGATCTATCTCTTCTTCGATGTGATTGTGCCTCTGGGTCCTGTTCCGCATAACCTGAGCGACTACACGGTCCTTGGCCTGGCCAAGATACTCCTGACATTCGGGTTGGGGGTCCTCTGGCTCGTCGTGATGCTTGCCCTGACGAATCTTTACGTGAGATCTAAGGTCGGCCGCCCGACTCCCAGATCCTGAGCTTCTTATCGTACTCCTTCCTCGAGTAAACAACCCTGGCGGGGACCCCACGGACTACCTTGCCCGGCGGGACGTTTTTGGTGACCACCGAGCCCATGGCGACCACTGCCCTCCTCCCCACCGTCACTCCCGCCAGTATGACTGCTCTTGCTCCGATGACGGCCTCGTCCTCTATCGTCACTCCGATCCACTTCTTGCTCGGAGGGTAGGGGTCGTTGGTCAGAACAGCGCCCGGGCCTATGAACACATTCTTTCCAATCTTGGAAAGAGGTGGGATGTATGCACTCCCCTCGATCTTCGTACCAGCCCCAATTCGGACCCCGTAGTCGACGTGGGCCAGAGAGCCGATCTTCACGTTGTCCCCTACAACAGTCCCAGAGCCGACGTACGTGAAGTTCCAAATCTTAACGTTCTTCCCAATCTTCGCGTCCGGGGCCACAGAGTTGACCGGTTTCATTTACTCACCCAGGTAAATCGGAGTCCCAGACTTGCTCGAAGCAAGCACCGCCTCCGCAATGCGTGTCACCATAAGTCCCTCCTTCGGAGTAACGAGAGGCTGCCTTCTTTCCTCGAGCGCACCGATGAATTCCGTCATCTCTCGCATCAGTGGTTCCTCAAACGGCCTGGTGGGCACTGTGGTGACTCCCCCTTCATGGACGCTGGTCTGCTGAGTCACGAAGTCGATATCAACCACCCCTCCCGAGAACACCGCCGACAGAGTCCTCACCCGATTGGGCGTAATCCAGTTGGTAACCAAGAATGCCGTCTTCCGGCCGGAGAACCCCAGCAGGATTGCGGCGAAGTCTTCATGCTCCTGCGGGGCGAAGTGCGCCCCCACCCTCGAGAAGACACTCCTGGGCTGTTCTCCGAAGAGCCAGCAGGCGGTATCAATGTCGTGAACAGACGCGTCCTTCACAATCCCCACATCGGCGATGTTCGCCCCTCGCTTGTTCTCCCTGTGGAACTCCAGGAGGATCAGCTCCCCCATCTTGCCATCTTGAATCATCTTCTTCAGCTCGCTTATGGGCGGGTTGAACCGTTCGATGAACCCCACGGTCACCGTCCTGTTTGCCTTCTTCGCCGCCTCGATAAGGGCCTCACCGTCCTTCACCGTCGTCGTCATCGGCTTCTCCACGAATACGTTGAGCCCGGCGTCCAGTGCCTGCGACGCGATTTGGAAGTGGGTCGACGCAGGTGTGCATATGGTAACTGCGTCAAGCTTCTCCTTCTGCAGCATCTCCTGAAGAGACGTGTACCCTGGTACGTGATATGACCTGGAGTACTTCTCGGCCCGGTCCTTGTCCATGTCGCACACTGCGGCCAGGCACTGGAGTTCGTTGAAGACCCTGACGTGGTTCTTCCCCCACCCTCCTGTCCCGATTACTCCCACCCTCGTCATTGAGTTGCCAGCCCCGTCTGGAACTGATATAGGGTTAATCCGGAGAGCTCCCCCATTCTTTCACTCCCGCTTCAGGGTCGGGGTCGCCGAGATCGTGGTCATCTCGACGTCCCTCTGCCCCTTCCGCACCTGCTTCAGGGCCTCCGAATCCTCCTTGGAACATACGATCACGACGTTGTGCTTCAGGGGGTCAAGCAATTCCGACCCTCCCCTCAGCTTCTGCCCCGACACCACCTCCACATCGGTAACGTAGTCTCTCAGTCTCTGCTGGATGCTCTCTGCGACCTGCAGCCGCTCGCCCCTCATCTCATACCTGTCGAGGTTCCAGAGAAGTCCTATCTTGGTCCTGCTGGCCTTGAGCTGCTTCTCCTTCAGGACGTCCCTGGTCTCGTCGACCACGTACCTGACGTAGTTCTCGAAGCTCTTGATCGCGGCCCCCGCCAGATATGATATGGACTCCCCAGTCGCTTCACTTGCCTGGATTGCCTTCAGGTCGTAGAGGTACTTCACGAATTCGTCGATGAAAGTCCCCGACCCCTTTTGCAGGGAGATCCTTGCCTCCCTCGCCCTCCTGGCCAGCTCGATCTCGGTCACCGAGCCCACAGCCGCGTTCATCACCCCCGAAGTGTATTCGAGCTCAGCAGAGAAGACGTTTTGCGAATTCGGCGAGAACCCCAGCGCGGCGAGCGGACCCTTCTCCTGAATCCCTGCGGCGGAGATCACCGCGGGCTTCTGCTCCCCGGGCCGGAGCGGCATGTAGGCGTAGGTCAGGGTCGAACCTACCGTAAGGCCGGTCTGCTTCTCCACCATCATGATGTTCTCCGAGTTGCCTCCCGGGCCTGTGGGGAGGGCGTTTACGAGGACGACCCCCTTGGTCAGGTAGCGCGAAAGGTCTCTTAGCTTGGACCCCGCCTCGATGAGGGCCTCGTCTGAGGGCCGCCTGAGCTTGGGGGTGAAGAAGATGACCTGCGCCTGCCCCAGGACCTGCTCCAGAGGTTTCAGGCTGAGGAGGGGCTCCTCCTGCATCAGCTCCTGAAGGTTGGGGTTCTTCTTCAGGAAACCCTGGTCGAGGTCCATGGCCATCTGAAGGGTCTCGTCTATGATCGTCACCTGTGCCTTGTCTACGAGCTCTGAGGCTAGGCGATATCCCTCGCTTGTGAGGCCATACATGGCGACCTTGATCTTGGGCAAGGGTTCGGCGTGGCTCGAACGATTATCGTAGATAACCTTTGAAAGCGCCCGGGTCAACGTTTTTGAGAGGAGCCTGGCGGGATTCCCCGATTCCCATGAAAGTGTGGATGGACGTTATCACTCCCAAACAGGTCCTCTTCTTCGCCCCCATCGTTGACGAGCTCCGGAAGTCAGGGGTCGAAGTGCTCGCTACCTCGCGAAGGTACCGCGAAGTGGGTCCGCTGGCCGAACTGGCAGGGCTCGACCTGACATACGTCGGCGAAAGGGGAGGACGCGGAAAGCAGGAGCAGCTCCTCGCCGCCACCAGCAGGCAGGCGGAGATGATTCCCATCGTGAAAGACTTCGATCCACAGGTGGCTGTCTCCGTGGCTTCGGCCGTCTGCGCCAGGGTCGCCTTCGGCTTCGGAATCAAACACATCGCCGTCAACGATTCGCCGCATTCAGAGGTGGCAGGCCGCCTTTCTCTCCCGCTGAGCCACCACCTGCTCTGTCCCTGGGTCATCCCCTACTCCGCATGGAGGAAGTTCGGCCTTGAGCGGAGGCAGGTCTCCACCTACCATGCGTTGGACCCGGCAGCGTGGCTGAAGCGGAGATCCCCTGAGGGTCCGGTCCCCGCCCTCGACTCAAAGAAGCGGACCATCACGGTGAGGGTTCAGGAAAGCGACGCTCCGTATCTCGCAAGGGCCGACGAAACCTTGACGGACAGCCTCCTGGAATCCCTTGTGGAAACCTTCCCGGGTTGCAACATCGTCGTCCTCTGCAGGTACGACTACCAGGTCCAGGAAGTAAGAATGAAGTTCGGATCGAAGTGTACAGTCCCGGAGGAAGTAGTGAGCGGCCACAGCCTGCTCAACCGCACCGACCTTTTCATCGGGATGGGAGGCACCATGACTGCCGAGGCTGCCCTAATGGGAGTTCCCGCCATTTCCCTGTTCCAGGGGGCTCTCTTCACTGACCGCTACCTCGAGTCTGTCGAACTCCTCGAAAGGCCGCTTTCGATTGAGGCGGCGTTGAAGCGCTCAAGGAAGCTCCTTGATCCAAAGACGAAGGCAGGACAGCTCAGCACAGCCAAGAAGGTCCTCGACTCGATGGAGGACCCAGTCCCGAGGATTGCGGACTACATCGAGAAAACGGCCAAGCAAGGCTAAATCACCACCGCCCTCGGCTGAACTCGTAGCCCGGTCGTCTAGTGGTCAAGGATGCTGGCCTTTGGAGCCGGCGACCTAGGTTCGAATCCTAGCCGGGCTATC
>DATFYS010000185.1:0-6275 GCA_035314885.1 Nitrososphaerales archaeon
GGAGAAGTACGACAAGGCAAAAAAAGTCGGCGCCAACCTCCAGAAGATCCGGACCCGGATCAGGAAGGACCTGGATTCGAAGGACCCCAGGGTCAAGCAGGTGGCAACCGCCTGCTACCTGATCGACTTCCTCGGGATGAGGGTTGGAGACGAGAAAGACGAGGACGAGGTCGATACGGTCGGAGCAAGCACTTTGAGGGTCGAACATGTCAAGGTGTCGGGCGACAAAGCGAAGTTCGACTTCCTTGGCAAAGACAGCGTGAGATGGGAGAAGAACCTGGCGCCCCAGCCTTCGGAGCAGAGCATCATTCGGAACCTTGGCGATTTCGTATCAGGGAAGAAACCCGATGAAGAGATCTTCCATCACATTGACTCGACCATGGTCAACCAGTATCTCTCGTCAATTGTCCCGGGGCTGACTGCCAAGGTTTTCCGGACCTATCACGCGACAGCGGTGGCGGACGAGGCTCTGAAGTCCAGGGACATGAGCGACGCCGACGACCTCGACAAGCTCTACCATGAGAAGGAAGCCAACCTGAAGGCCGCCATTTTCTGCAACCATCAGCGCACACCGCCGAAGACCTGGGAAGAGTCGCTGGAGAAGAAGCAACAGAAGCTCGCCGATGCGAAGGTCCGGGAGAGACCTGACAGCAAACGCCTGAAGAAGCTGCAGCTGGAGCTAAGCTTCTACAAACGGACAAAGAACTACAACCTCAACACGTCGCTGAAGAACTACATCGACCCGAGGCTGGTGAAGGCCTGGTGCGACCAGGTAGGGCTCGACTGGGCGAAGATCTACAGCAAGTCCCTCCAGAGGAAGTTCTCCTGGGCGGGAGGAGGGACACGGGCCGAGAAAGGGCGCGCCATGAAAGTGATCGCAACTTCAGCCCGTACGGCGAAGCGCTCGCCATAGCTCGTCTTCGGGGGCCGAATCCAACGGTACCTCATCCCCGTTTGACCTGATCAGGACCCTCTTCCTCCTGACGAACTCCCCCACCCGGGTCACCCTGGTCCCCGTCAGCGCCGAACGGACTTCCTCCTCTTTCCCTTTCTTGACCGAAAGGAGAATCGAGCCTGAAGCGATCAGCTTCAGGGGGTCCAGGGACAGGTGGTTGCAGATTGACCTGGTTTCAGGAGCGACCGGCACTGCCTTTTCTTCGAGGGTGAACCCCACTCCTGACGCCAGGGACATCTCGTAGACAGCTCCCGCCACCCCGCCCTCCGTGCAGTCGTGCATGGCCCCCACGAACCCTGTGCCGTAGGCTGCGACCGCCTCGTCGACGACGCTGATCTTTGAAAGGAATCCGCCGGCCTTCCGGACCGTTTCCCTCCCCACCGCTCTTCCGAGGTTCTTCCTCCCCGCGAGCACTGCGGTTCCTTCGAGCCCCGCGGTCTTCGTCATCATTATCGAGTCCCCCTCCCGGGCGTCTCCGGACGTCACGTAGTCGTCGACGAAGCAGAATGCTGTCACCATCACTATGGGCCTTTCCAGGGCCGGGGTCACCTCGGTGTGCCCTCCGACGATGGCGATGCCGAGCCTCTTTGCGGCGGCGTCTAGCTGGGCCGCCACAACCTCCACGCTCCGACGGCCGGAGCCTTCAGGGAGGAGGACAACCGTCTCGGCGAACTGGGGCCTGTTCCCGCTAGTTGCGACGTCGTTGGCGCTCACGTTGATAGCATACTCCCCGATGTCCTTTGTCACCCCGGTGATGGGGTCCGCGGAAACCAGCATGTACTTCGAACCAACCTTTACCGCGGCAAAATCCAGTCCAGCCTTGGGTGGTGTCACGATGCTCTTCGACTCCTTTCCCCTCAGCCTCAGGACCGTTTTCTCCAGCACGTCGATGGGGATCTTCCCCGGACCAAGCAAGTTCACTCTGGCGACCACCTTCTCAGACCCATGCCTCCAGCAGTCCGCCAAGACTCCTCAGATTATCTACGATCAACAGAGGCTCTGCGCCCGCAGGAATCGCCTCCCTATACCTGTTAACCCAGACAGACGAGACCCCAAGTTCCTGCGCAGGGAGGATGTCGTGAAAGACACTCTGGGCCACATGGAGGACCTCCTCCTTCCGTGCGCCGGTCCTCTCCAGGAATCTCAACCAGTGCCCCCTCTCAGGCTTGTAGCTCCGCACTTCCTCAGCTGTCACGTACCCGTCGACCTCGAACCGGTTCCTGCGGATGGTCTCCTTCAGGATGTCAGTGTCGACGTTTGAGAGGATATACCTGGCGAAACCGGCCTCACCCATCCTCTTGAGGAAGCTCCTGCTGTCAGAGAAGGCAGGCCAATGCGGAACCGAAGACGAGAACCTTTCCGCAGCGTCAGGTCCTAACTTCACCCCCAGTGACTGCGAGAGCGCCAAGGCGGCCTTCTTCAACACGTCGCGGTATTTCTGATAGGTCTTCTCCTGCTCCTTCTCCGCTGCCACGTAGGCCCGCAGCAGCGCTCCCGGCCCGAGCCCCGAAGTGATCCCTACAGATTCCAGGGACTCTGCGATTCCCTTCCTCCAATCGACGAGTGTCCCGTAGCAGTCGAAGGTCAGGTATCTGAACTTCACTTCGTGATCCGCTTCGCGAAGACGACCAGTGCGATGACCGCGTTGTGGCTGAAGATCAGGAGGACGACCTGAACCGGAGGGGCACCCTGAAGGGGCGCGAATTGGGTGCTGGTCTGGTTCGCGAGGAATACGTTGGTCCCGGAGTCGATGGGGACCATAAGACCGGCGGCGAAAATCCCCAGTTCGGCCACGAAGGCCCCGGCCATCAGGAGCAGGCGGCCTCTGCTGATAAGACGCACTGAGACCGGATGAACTTCAGGGGGACTCTGAGGCTCCGTTTCGGCCAACGGGGGTTCCTGAACGCCCCGGTTAATCAACCTGAATCCCCTCAGAGGGTGGAGATGAGGAGTCCCAGGCCGTAAAGTAGGGCTGCCGCGACCACGCCAACAACCGCCGACTCGACTCCTGCCAGGGGTTTGAAATGGCCCCGCAGGAAGATCCTGGATCCCAGGAAGAAGAGCGCCAGTAGGGAAAGCCCCACGGACACGGCCAGGGCCAGGACATGGCCGGAAAGAATGCCGTAAGGAGCCACCGCGAGAAGGGCAAGAATGAGGAACGAGAGCCCAGCGGCCGACGGCCTCCCCAGTGGACCGGACTTCAGGTCCTCCACATGCACCCTCAGCTCCCTGGTGAGCTGCTCCCTGAGCCACAACTCTTTGTTCTTCACCAACTTGGCCATTATGACTTCGATTTCCTTCTGGCCATACCCTTCTTTCCTAAGGAGGTCCTCCAGCTCCGCCCGCTCCTCTTCCGGCTCCGTCTCGATCTCCATCTTCTCCCTCTGAACGTCGGTCCGCAGCGCCTCGAGCTCGGACCGGCTCGAAAGGTAACTACTGAAGAACATGGAGAGCGCGCCAGCCACCGCGAAGGCCAGCCCAGCGATGAGAATGGTACCAAACGCGAGCCCTGCCCCGTTCAGGGCGGCCGTCATGGCCATGCTTTCCATCGCCCCGTCGCTCCCTCCAAGGACAATTCTGTCCAAGACGCGCCTGGCGGGAATGTGCGGGTGCTTTTCGGCCCTGGCCTCGGTCAGTTCGATTCGTGTTTCATGTTCCAAGTTTGTATTTAGGGGTTGGCGGAGGAATTGGCACGGCCTAGACCGAGTAGGCCCCACAGGAAGCAACCCGTGGTATTAGACTTCACCTAGCGCGCCGAAGCGGAATCTATGCGAAGGCTTAGTCTTATTAATCAAAGCCTCTAACCATAAGCCCATGACCCAAGACGAGAAGATCAGATACGGCATGTTGGCCCTAGCTGGCGCATCATTTGTTCTGGCCACGCTAGGCGTGAAGGGACCACTAGAGATTTGTGGTGGTTGGGGCGTCTCGTAGAGTTCTCTCTACAGAGGCCTTTCCCTTATTTGTACTATTAATTCCTCGAACCTCTTCGATATCTCGAGGCTGTCGAAGGTCCATTCTTTTTGGGATGGATTGTAGCGTTGATATGAGATGGTAAATGTCAGCGCGTCGGTCAGGTCTCCAGGATAGAGACTGACCTTGTCCTTGACCATGGTGGCTACCTTGCCGAGGTATTGCATGCCTTCCACCACGAAATCGACGGGGATCGACAGTCGTGCGAAATAATCCTTTCCAACGCACTCGGCAACAATGAACGGGATGGCGTTCATCTGCCGTCGCAGGGTCATGATTTCATACTCGCCAACGTTCCTAGCGATCAGGTCTACAGCGAAGTACCTGTGCTTGCGGTGCAAGGCTTTTTCAAGTCCGTAGTCGTATCTCGTACCCATCCAGTTGATGGCGAACCCCCGTATCAGGTTCCGCGTCCTTACATGGGCATTATAGTGCCAAGCCAGCTTCTTGTAGTTGACCTGCAGCTTGTCCGAAATCTCCTTGAGTGACTTGTTCGCGTCCATCTGAAGCTCCTTCAGTATCAGGAGATCAGTATAATCAAACCTCGCAGGCGACGATGGGATGTACTGCGCCGATTGCGGATCTGTAGGAGGATTCCCCCATTCGAAATCCCATCTTCCCGAATCGAAGTCGTAGTATTCCGCCTTCATCGGCACCACCCTGATCCAGTTGAAGTCTAGGATATCCACCGTCGTGAACATCCCCTTTTCCTTAAGTCCCATGAAGAACTCCGCTACCTCAGATTGGAATGCCGACGGCACGCTCACCATTACTACGTATCCGGTTCCAATCAGCTGCTTGGAGAAACCTACCAGGTAGCACAATTCGTTCATCGCCGCGAAAATTGACTGCGCATATTCTCTGTAGGAATCAGCAAAATCGACCAGGAGAATCATTCTTCTCAGGCCCAGGGCTTCATGATTCACGGATGCTTGAACGGAGATGCCCTTACTCAGGATTTTTTCCTTGTACCTGTATCTGACTGATTCCTTGAACTGCCCAAGTCTCCTCGAGATCTCCGGAATATCAGGCCCCATCTCGGACAGCAGCTTGACTAGCTGAACTGTCCTCGAATTGACGTTCTCGTTTGCAGTCTCGGCTACGCTCATTAACTCCCCCGGCTACTCCCCGCGATTATCCATGCTTGATTTCCATTTAAGCTGTGCTGATTCCAAGTCCTTTTTCACACAGGAACGTCAAGCGTTTCACGCGCGGTGGGATACCAGCGATGTCACTAGCCTATATAAGGGGATGAGATTTGGCACCATCTGGAATCCATGAGTTTCATGCAAAATCTCGCTTCCTATCAATCCAGGCGGCCCTGTTACCATCGTCAGGGCTCCTTCGTCTCCTGCCCGCGCTAGGCAGTCCAGACGAGCACGCCGCGATTCCTACCAAGCTTTTATCCCTCAGAAAATCGAACTGCGCCGGTTTTGCCGCTCAAGAACAGAAGAACAGAGTATGCATGGCGTCCGACGTCCATCGGCAGCATCCAGCTTGTTACCGACAAGAAGTCCTACTCGATGGGCGAAACAGTGACCGCCAATCTCTCGTTCAGGATTGTCGGCGGCCTGAGGGAAGCGTTCCACCCCGACGTCTGGACCGTTGCCTGGGAGGACTTCGACAAGATCCTCAGGCTAACATTGAGGATGTCGGTCGGCGTACAACGGATGCCTCGGAACCGCAAGGTCTCCGAGATCAAAAAGGAAGTCCGCAGGGCAAGCTTCTACTGGAGCCGCGACCCCGACCTTCCCTACAGAATATGGGCGATGATCGTCCCTGAGGACGGCGGTCCGCCGCAGATTCCCTTGAGCGTAGAGGACGCAAAGGCCAAGATGCTGGATGTAGAGAAATTTCTGAAATTTCCAGCGGCATCAGTCGGAAGAGGAACCCACCATCTGGTTGGAGATGTCCATGCGAAATGGGGACGGAGGAGCTTTATCGAAAAAGGAGAAGTTGCGAGACGTTCGAAGCCCGTTGCGATGACGGTTGATTGATTCCCAGCTAGCCTCGGAAAATGTTCCTTGTTGAGTCCGGGATCTTGATTTCGCTCCGGCGACCATCATCATTCATAAATACCGTTGACCCAAGATAATGGAAAATGAGCAATCCCGACCCCGCGAGCTTGTCCAAGGCACCCAGGTCGCGGGGCGGTGTTTCGGAACCAATAACGGTATCAAGGGGAAGTGAACTTCGCCAAGACAGAATTGCAGAATTTGTCCGCCTTTTGCAAACCATGGGGCCAGATATCGCGGGTATCTCCAGGAGAATGCATGTCCACGAGGAGACACTGCGTTATTGGTACAAGGAGAAGCTTGCAAAGAAGGGCATAACGCATCACGCCATT
>DATFYS010000186.1:0-4438 GCA_035314885.1 Nitrososphaerales archaeon
TGGGTCGAAGATCACAGGCTGGCGGCCTCGGGATATCCAGCTTCGAAGGGGCAGCTCCAATGGCTAGTAGGTCGGGGAATAGAGGCGATACTGACCCTAACGCCCGAACCCCTGCCGAAAGAGCTGGTTAGTGGCCTGCCATTGGAACTGGCGCACGTTCCAATGCAGGATCATCAGGCTCCAACAGTCGAGAGCCTTGCCGAGGGTGCAAAGGTGGTCAAAGAGTTCCTCGGAGAGGGAAAGGCCGTTGATGTTCATTGTCTCGCCGGCGAGGGAAGAACGGGATGCGTCCTGGCCGCCTACCTCATGAGCGAGAGGAGCATGACTGCCGAAGAGGCCCTCAAGTCTCTGAGAGCGATCAAGCCTTTGTTCGTTGAACCTGTCCAGGAGAGCGCGCTTAGGGAATACGAAGCTTCGCTCCGGGCGAATAGGCCCGCTAAGTGACTGTCACGAAGTTGTCCTTCATGGTAGTGGGGTGGATGGAGCAGTGGTAGCCGTAAACCCCTGGCGCCTTGAAGGTGCAGGTGTAGGACTCCCCTGGAAAGATGGAGCTCGAGCCGAACAGGCCGGTGTTGGAGGTGACGGTGTGGTGGAATTGACCGTTGGGGTCGTAGGTCCACTGGACGCTTTGACCCGCCAAGATGGTTATGTTCTTCGGTGTGAAGAGGAAGTCTTCTATCGTCACCATCACGTTAGCCGTGATTGTCTGATTCGTGCAGACGACCGCGGGACCGGAGAACGACGTCGTGGGGGAGCTTGTAGAACTGCTCGACGTTGAAGACGAACTTGGCGATGATGACGAAGAGGATGAAGACGATGTCTGAAGAGTGGAAGTCGTGGTTCCCGTCGTGGCAGGCATCAAGACGTAGTATCCTACTCCGACCACGACCACCAGCACTATCACAATGGCGACTGCGAACATGTCAGAGATTGCTTGACGGGTCATCGATTACACCTAGCAGTAGTACGTGCACGTGGAGCTAGATGACGTTGTGGTGGTTGTAGACGTAGTCGTCGAGGAGGATGCTGTAGTGTCCGTGGAGGACGTGGAAGTGGTGGAAGTCGAAGTTGCAGTGGCGGTCGATGAAGTTGCAAGGGTGCTTGTCGAGGGGGTCGTCGTCGTGGAAGAAGTGCTAGACGTGGTCACCTGACTTGGCGCGGGGAGCGCATAGGCGAACCAGATTCCGCCTGTCCCTTGGCCGTTAGTATCCCCCGGGTTGTTGTCACCGCTGAAGTGGTAGAGCGGCCAGTTGTTGTAGTCAATCTGCTTCATCCCGTCAGCCCTTGTCACGACGGTGAAAGAGCTCGCGTTCAACCCCGGCGGCAGGACGAGGTTCTGGGTGAAGAAAACAGGCCAGAAGTTAACGCACTGGCCAACGCAAGTGCTGGTTCCATTGGAGTGAATGTCTGCGGTCCTGAAGTAGAGCGTCATCCCCGAACCGTCGACCAGGTAGAAGCCTATTCCCTGCTTGTAGGCGATCCCGACCGTGTAACCTGTGGAGCCCAAGACTGAGGTGGTCGTCTGAATCAGGGTCGAAGTCGTGGTGAGAAACATCGTCTGCGTCGAAGAGGAAACCGAGACAAGAGTAGAGGTGGTCGTGCTAGTGTGGACCGTCGGACTAGCCAGGAGGTACGCTGTGGAAGCGCCTAGTACCACCGTGAGCACGACGAAAGCGGCCAGAGCTGCCGAAATTCCGGTGCGCGACATTCGTCATTCTCGATTCCTCGATTCTTTATAGGCGTATTTCAGAATCTCACCAAGATTTCGTCAGAGAAAAGGGAGGAATCCGTTGGAATGTTCCGGCGGGAGGTGCTCGCGTCAGAGGGTTATTCTCGCAAGAATCCCGACCCCCACCAGCTCCATTGCCGCCATCAAGGACATGAGGGGCGAGGCGTCGCCGAGATAGTACGAGAAGGCGAAGTAGGTGTAGGCTGTGCCGGCGCACTGGACCAGGAGCAGTATCGAGAAGACAAGGAGCCCGAGAGGATACTTGGCCTTGGTTGAGAGCGCCGTCTTCCCATAGGTGTAGGACAGAAAGGCGAAGAAAACGGCGTTTAGGCTATAGAGCACGATTGCAAGCGTGAGCAGCGGCGTCACGCCTGTCATTTCTGCGCGTCTGGGTTTAAACGTATTTCAGAATCTGGTCACATTCCCCGGTTCGAGGTTAAATTGTGGCCGCTTCGGCACTGACAAGGGAGCTTGGCCGAAGACGTGGAGCTAAAGCGTGTTCTCTGGTTCGTCCTCGGGGGAGCCAGAGGGGGCCTCAACAGAGCGAGGATTCTTCATGAGATCAAACTCCGGCCCCTCAACCTGAATCAGATGGCGGAGAAGCTGGGGGTCGATTACAGGACAGTTATGCACCACATCGAAGTGCTTAGGTCGAACTCCCTAGTGGTGTCCCAGGGAGAGAAGTACGGAGCAATGTACTTCCTCAGCCCGCGCCTCCTGGCCAGCTTCGGCCTGTTTGAGGAGATCGTGGGGAAGCTGCGGTTCGAATTCCCAGAATAAGCCAGGCTTTTCGGCACTATTCGGCCTTCAGGTTCTTGACTGCCTGGTTGCGAAGCTTCCTGAACACCCGATAACCGCAGTTGGCGCATGTGGGCGACGGGAGCTTCGCCAACTCCTCCCCGGTGATGCGCGTGCCGCACCTCGCGCACTCGTAAGTCGCCCCCGGGAAGACTTTCCCATTCCCCTTCTTGTCCGACAACTAGGCGTTCTGATGGATTCAAACTGATAACCGTTATGTCGAAGAGGTCTATGCAGCTTTTTCTACGGAGGGGTAGAAGCCTTGGGCCAAGCTTTGGCCAAGCCGAACGCAGCAACGCAGTTCGTCAAACGGATTAACGCCCACGACGTCGACGGCCTGATCGAACTCATGACTCCCGACCACATTTTCGTGGACTCTCTGGGCGAAAGATCCTCTCGGCCAGCCATCGAGAACGGCTGGAGACGATATTTCGAGATGGTGCCAGACTACTGGGTACGGATAGAGCGCAGGATTATGGCGGGCGACACGACGATTCTGATTGGATCTGCCGGTGGAACGTACGCCGCCAAGGGCGCCCCTCGGAAGTCAAAGGATAGGTGGGAGACTCCTGCCGTCTGGATAGCAAGGACCAGGAGAGGGAAGGTAGCCGAGTGGCGAATCTACGCGGACAACGAGCCTATCAGGGCAAGAATGAGAGAGGGCCAGAGGGTTTGACCAAGTGGGGCGTCAAGCCCACCTTCTTCCTTGCTGTGATGTTCATGGGCTACACTGTCTACGCCGTCGACCGGTTGGTCCTGTCCTCCTTGCTGAAGTACGTGAACAACGCTCTATTCCTGACTCCGACCGAGACCGGCCTGCTTGTTTCCGCCCAGTACATTGGAGTTTTCGTATTCGTCGGTCTCGCAGGGCATCTGGCCGACCGCTACAGCCGTTGGAAAATCATCCTGACGGGCGTGGGGGTGTTCACTCTCTTCACCTGGATGATAGGACTCTCCCAGAATTTCCTCGAGGCCTTCGTCTTCAGACTCATTAGCGGCTTCGGCGAGGGGATTTTCTGGCCGGTGGCCATGTCCGCCGTCTCCGGCTACTTCGGAAGGAGCAAGGGCCTGGCCCTCGGTATCTTTTACGTCGGATTCGACGTCGGCTCATTCCTGGGCCTCAACATTGGAAGTGGGATCTACGCCATTACGTCTGACTGGCGCTTCGGCTTCTTCGTAGCGCCTCTGCTCGGACTCCCTGTGATTGCAGGGGTGGTTGCGGGCAGACGGACAGTAACTGAATCCGAAGCAGGGGGGGTACGAATCACACTCGGACGGGACGCGGTTGAACTTCTCAGAAAGCGAGGGATTCTGATGCTCTGCCTATTTGCGCTCCTCGCCACGTGGGCTTCGGTCTGGCAGGTCGCCTTCCTCCCCTACTACTATGCACAAGTGCAAGGGCTCAACGGCACACAGGCGGCCTTCACCGCTTCGCTGGTTCTCGCCTCCGGGGGGGCAGGGAAGGTTGTCCTGGGGGGAGCTTCCGACCGTCTCAAGCGGAAATGGTTGCTTCTGGTGACATCTCTGCTCCTCGTGCTGATGTACGGCGTGTTCTTCACCACCACCGATTTCTACGTTGGAGCATTGGCTGCCCTTGCCATGGGCTTCTTCAGCGGGGCGGTCTTCCCAATACTCCAAAGCATGGTTGCAGACTCCTCCGAAGGGAAAGTGGGGACTGGGCTGGGTCTTACGACCAGCTTTCAGTCGGTGGCGGCGGTGTTCTCCCTGTCCATCGCCGGCTCTCTGTCTGACCCCCACGGCATTGCAGGCGTCCTGCTTGGAATTGCGCCTTTGAGCCTCAAAGGGGCCATCACGGTTACCGCACTGATTCCGGCGGTTCTCATGTGCGTGCTTTGCCTGTTCATGGTGGAACCGCAGAGGACCGGCAGCTGAGACTCCCCCGGCCTGAAC
>DATFYS010000187.1:0-6260 GCA_035314885.1 Nitrososphaerales archaeon
CTCCTTGGGTTCACTTCGTTCACGACCGAGGAGAAGGACATCGGCGAGGTCTACTCGACCACGAAGGTTTTGACCTTCCGGGACGGAACGAGAGAAGCAATGGTGTTGGTCAAGAACTACTCGGACGTCCGCTCTCTAAAGTGGGCCCTCCTGGGCATCTGGGCGTCGGCCGCCAAGCGGTTCAACATGGCACCAATGGCCCGGCTCGAACGCGAATACTCGATGACCGCAAAGCTCAGGGACGTGGGAGCCATGGTCCCGTCCATACTGGCGGTGGCCCCGGACGAAAGGACGATGGTGAAAGAGTTCATCTTCGGCCCTACACTCGCCTCCATAATCGACTCGTTCCTGAAGGGGTCGGACGGGAGCCTCGAACCTGTGTCCGCCTATGGGGTCCTGGTCGGAAAGGTGCACGCCGCTGGAATGGCCCTCGGAGACGCGAAAGCAAGCAACGTGGTCGTCTCGAAGGATGTCCTCTACCTGACAGACCTTGAGCAGGCGCTCACCGGGGGGGACCCTGCCTGGGATGTGGCCGAGTTCCTGTATTACACGTCCAAGCTGTCTGGAAGGGAGGATGCCATGCGACGGGTCGCCGATGCTTTCCTCAAGGGCTATTCCGAGACCGGTGACCGGGCAATCCTCGCGAAGGCTAGGAACCTGAAGTACTTCCTCCCCTTCCAACCTTTCCTGACCCCAAGCATGGGGAGGATGCTCAGGGAATCGATGGCGGAATTCAGCTAACCTTTTGTCGTATAGGTGGTATAGCCGCAGTGCCCGCACGTCAGCCTGTTCGCATGCTGGGCCATGAAATAACCCCTCCCACAGCGTGGGCACTCCTTCCTTAGCCTTGACAGCTTGTCCCCTTCAACTTTGTACAGCTTGTGAACCTGTATCCTCCGCTTGGGAGCCTTGGGCTTCTCCTTCTTCTCTGGTTTCTTTTCTTCAACGACTGGGGCCGCAGGTTCTGCAGGCGCAGGTGCCGGGGCTGGCGGGGCAGGCTGTTTCGACATCTACTTCTTCGCCTCTGGCGCAGGCGCGGGGGCCGCCGCCTTCTTCTTCTCCTGCTTGATCTTCTCCCTCTCATCCTTCGTCAGGAGCCTGACGTCTAGGTGATGGGGGTGAAGCCTCTTCTTCGACTCTGGGGTGCCATATACATAGAACTTGCCGACTACGTCCGTCGTCCCTGACTGGCCGTCTATCCTGATCAGACCAACGTTCTCGGGAGCCACTCCCAGCTCGTTGGCCGCCGCTTCGATGGCCTCCTTTCTGGTCAGCTTCCCTGCACGGCCCTGGAGGGTGACTTCGACGTAGGCGCGGTCGAGAACCTTCGAATCGAGCTTCTTCTCAGCTTGCAAAGCGGGCGACCCAACTTTCCGGTGGATATTAACCTACCCGGAGGTCAGCCCAGTTCCGAGATCCCCATCTTCTTCAGGATGGCCCTGTTCCGTCCCTTCGCGCGGGCGTCAGCTTTGACGGCGACTATGCCCTCCCCAGGCTGGCCGTAGAAGACGACCGCTGAAGAGGGGGCCATCGCTATGACCGGAATTGCCACGAGGTCTTCTTCCCCCTGGACGAGCACCCGTGCCGGCCTCTTCCCCCGAAAGGCAGCTCGGACCCCGCGGATTGCTTCCTTCGTCAGAACCCCGGCCGGGTTCCTGACCTCGATCAGCCTCGAGTAAGGAACTTCAGGAGGGAGCCTCTCCATCCTCCTCTCAAGCCCATCGACGACCTGGATGTCGGGAATCCTTCCCAGGGAATAGACGGTCTCCGTTACCTTGTCTCCCACCGTCACGATCATCGAAGCCCGCCTGACAACCTCGGCGAACGTTTCCTCCTTGGCCTCGTCACCCGTGTAGAGCCGACCCAAAGGTTTGGCGAGTCTGGCCCTGAGTTCCTGTGGGAGTTTGTAGGCGACTTGCAACCGGCTAACTTACCTTCAGCGCGTATCGACCCGCTTTGACGATCCCCAGGGTCTTGGCCACCTGGGATTTCTCGGGTTTGATGATGATAATGAGCCCCGACCACTCGTTGGAGAGCTCGGTCGAACCATCGTTGGGGCATGCCTTCTCAGTCGTAAGCATCCTGCATTTGCGGCAGGCAAGCTCTCTCAAGGTCTACTTCTCAGCCCTTTCCTCTGCCTTCCTTGCCTTGGCCGCCTTCCCCACTTCTTCGTCTATCCATTCGAAAGCCCCAAGGAAGGGCTGCCTGCAGGTGACGCCGATCTTCCCCATCGAAATGCCGTGTCCGAGACTCACCGCAGTAATCCTGACCCTGACCTTGCTCCCGACCCTGAGGGTTCTCTTGCTCTGAGACGCCGTTATGATCCCCGACTTCACGTCGCTTGTCAGATAATCGTCCATGATCTGGCTCAGGTGAAGGAGGGCGTCCGCCGGCCCTATCCTCACGAAAGCGCCGAAGTCGGTCACTTCGACAATTTCACCCTCCACAAGCTCCTGCTTGAGGGGGTAGAACGAAAGCACCTCGAACTTGACCTTGTGATAGGTGGCCCCGTCACCGGCGATTATCTTGCCGACGTTGTCAACGTCCACCTTGGTGACGAGGACGAGGTAACCGTAATCGGGGTTGATGGTGCTCTCGTATTTCAGCTTCAGCAGGTCAAGGGCTACCTTCTCAAGCGGGGAACCAAACTTGTCTGGGGGGACCCTAACAACGTCGTTTAGGTTAACTAGCTGGAACATGAATGTATCAGGAACTGGGGCACCCCTTCGTGAGTTCGATTTTAATCTTTGGCTGATTTGAGACGAATTTCTGGGCTCCTCCCTTGGGGGAACTGCCCATTCGGCCTGCCGTCCTCCCATCCATGTTGATTGTCTGGGGGGTGTTGGTCAGGGAACCGAAACCCGTCCCGACCTCAGAGTAATGACCCCCACGTGCAGAGATCTGAGACTCTTCGCGAGCCTGACGTCAGCTGTCGCCACCTTCGCTCCCATGCCAAGGGCTGCCGACGCGATTTCGTCATCTACAGATGCTCCCCCGCAAGGAATCCCGTCAAACATCTTGCCAAGTTCAAGCGCCACCCGCGCGATTCTCGATCTCCCACTTTGCCTTGAAGCCAGCTTCTGCAGCTCCTTGCTGACGCAGTCGGGGAGCACCGGATTGAACTTCCCGATGGCGTCGGTGATGTCTTCGAACCAGGTCGTTGGTCTTTCTGATATGGCCATGAGGAAGCTGCTGTCAAAGATCACAGGGTTCAACTGTCGACCTGCACGTGCCTCTCTTGTCGGTTGTCTTGGACGTTTGAACTGGCTCAAACGTTCCTACCCTCCTAATGCGATTGGGGTGGGGTCTATTTCAGGACGCCAGACCCGATAAGCCGCCACCGTTCGGCAATTCTCCTGCTCAGTGCGGCCCGCATTCCCGTTTCAACAGCCACAGGTTTCTTGAGGTCTGCCTCGATGATATCCCCCCTTGCCGATGTCACCGTCCCCAAGGTGGAAGCAGTGCCAAGGTTGAGTCTCAAGCTCTCCCCCAGCTTCACTTTGTCGACCTTGACGGCTTCCGCAAGTCCAACCGCCGATTCAAGCAGGTCCACGTCAAGGGTCACGTGCTCGAGTGTCTCAGGAAGCGTTCCAGGTTTGCCAATCACCCCTCCAACCATCTGGTCTCCTTTCGTGAAGGTCGGATCGAGGTGTGTCCCAACCGCAACCAGCCCGCCGGGACCGACCCTTTCGGCCGGGCCAGCTCCTGTCTGCAAGGCCGAGACCTTGGTTATGATCGGTATGTACTTCCCGCTCCTCTCGTCAAACATCCCTGGCCTCATTTCCACTTCTTCGCCGACCCTCAATTCGCCCCTAGTCAGGCTCCCCCCGAGAACACCCCCCGAGAGTCCCCCTATCTCTGCTCCGGGCCTGTTTACGTCAAAGCTCCTGACCACGTACATCAGAGGGTTGGCCTTCGGGTCACGCTTCGGCGTTGGTATGATCTCCTCCACAGCCTCGATGAGGGCGTCGACGTTGAGTTTCTGCTGCGCCGAGATGGGGATGATAGGAGCGTCTGCCGCCACGGTGTCGGCGACGAACTTCTCGATCAGGTCGTAGTTCTTCTTAGCTTCCTGGTCAGAAACGAGGTCGACCTTGTTCTGCGCAATCACTATGTTCTTCATCCCCAGCATCTGCAGGGCCTGAAGGTGCTCCCTGGTCTGCGGCTTGGGGACTGGCTCGTTCGCCGCTATGACGAATAGTGCACCATCCATGAGGAACGCACCTGCCAGCATGTTTGTCATCAGGCTCTCGTGCCCTGGGCAGTCAACGAAGCTTACCGACCTGAGGAGCTTCGTCTCCCTCCCACAGACAGGGCATTTCGGACTGGTGGAATAGGCAGCGGGGGCAGGAGTGTGGGGGCACTTGTAGAAGGCCGCGTCGGCGTACCCCACCTTGATGGTGATCCCTCTCTTCAGCTCCTCGCTGTGTGCGCTTGTCCAGACCCCGCTTATCGCCTGTATCAGAGTACTCTTTCCGTGGTCCACATGTCCAGCAGTTCCAATGTTTACCTCCGGCTGCTTGGGGAGGAATGAACCGTGTGCGCTTGGTTCGGTCATCTTCTGTGCGGACAAGAATGACCGCGGCTCAGTCGGCCCTTCTTAAATCATCTTCATATGAAGTGCATCTGTCAACGAGGGCTTACCCCTCGATTATGACAGAGCCGAAGCGGGTTTGGCGATGATCACCTCTGTTGCCTTGATTATGGCGTCGACTGTGTCCCCTTTCTTCAGCTGCAGTTCTTCCACGGCCTCGTTCGAGATGATGGAGGTGAGTCGCCCCGCGGGCCCAAGGGTCATTTTGACCTCCGAAGTGATTGGCCCCTTCATCACTTCCACAATCTTGGCTCTCAGCCTGTTCCTGGCGCTTAGCCTATACCCTATGTGCTGCCAAAAGTCACGGTCTCCTAGGGCGCTGAAGAGGTAGTTGTTCATTCTTCTGTACTCGGCAATCAGAAAAAGCCCCTCGGGGGTCAATCTCGCCCCGCCCCCTTCCCTCCCTCCCACCTGAGCGACTACAATATTCCTCCCAAGCTTCGACTGGAGGTTGTTGAGTCTGTCCCACGCATTCCTATACGATATGCCAGCCACTTTTGCTGCAGCGGAGATCGAGTTCTTCTCTGTGATGTTATGGAGCAGGAGCGCATCTACGTGATCTATGATTGCTCCGCTCGAGTCCTTCAGCACCAATGAGAAGTCTGGCTTGAAATCTGACCTGTCGGCTGCCGCATGGGCCTCTGCCCTGGCTTTTCTCTTGGCCAACGTTGATCCGTCCGACTGCCCCGCCCACGCTTAAATAAGTCGTTATGCAGGGGATTGCATATCGCTTTGAAGCGGTATGAAAGGTCAGCCATCTCGTACTTGACCGTTGCCGTCGTCTTGGTTGTTGTCGTCGTAGCGGCTGTCGGAGCCTACTCTTTCTACACCTACTACGTCTCGAAGCCGTCGTCCCCGCTTCTGGTTGATTCCGCCGACCTCTATACGACTGAATCCAGTTACCTCTATGGTGGCTTCTCCAATGCCACAGGGATACCCTACGCCGCTCCGAAGTCTGCCGGCTCCACGGCTCTCGCTGCGCAGATCAAGGCGGGCAGCCCTGTCAGTGTCTTCATTTCGGTATCCAAGGCTGCCCTTGAACCCTCCCTCCTCGGGAGCCGCTCTGCCGGTTGGGGGGTTGCCTTCGTTAACGATCAGATGTCCATTGGCTACTCCTCGGCTAGCGGGCAGCCTGCTGGGTTCCAAACCGTACTGAACGATTACCAGAAGGCGGTCGCGACGAATGCAACCTCAGCCTGGAACTCGTTTTTCGTCGACCTCACTGCCGGTTCGGTCAAGGTGGGAATTTCCAACCCCAACACAGACCCCGCAGGTTATCGCGGCTGGATGGTCCTGGAAGCAGCCGGCCAGGCCTTCGACGGAAACAAGTCCTACTTCGTTAGCAGGCTGCTGGACTCCAGAGCGAACGTGACCGGTGCGAGCGCCGCTGCCCTGGTGGCCCCCCTGCAGGCCGGGCGGATCCAGTTCTTGATGATGTACAAGTCTGCCGCGCTTTCACACGGACTCACGGCCATGCTCCTCCCGCGCCACATCAACCTCGGGGATATCACCCTGGGGAGCTACTATTCGCAGTTCACGTACGCGACATCCACAGGTGTCCAGAAGGGCGGACCAGTCTTGCTTTTCGCGACCGTCCCGAACAACGCTACCGAGACCACCCAAGCTCTGGACTTCCTCGTCTACATCGTCCAGCACTCCTCACCAT
>DATFYS010000188.1:0-2638 GCA_035314885.1 Nitrososphaerales archaeon
TTCGCGAAGGGTTTGACGTACTGCTCCCACTGCTGCCTGTTGATGTAGAATATCCTGGCTCCTCCGAGTTCGTGCTGCATCTCAGGCCACGGCTTCGTAACGTGGTTGAACCTGAAACCGAGCCTGAAGCCGAAGGGACTCTCGAAAGTCGCCCACCATTCGTTCACTCCGACGACGTCGAACGCGTGTTCCATCTTCGACACGTATAGCAGTACCCCAACCCTTTCCGCTCTCTTGAGGACCAGAGTGTGGAGGCTGATGGCTATGTTCCTGTCCCAGAACCTGTGGTCGACGACTCCGACGAGCTCCCCGTCCTTCTTTGTGGCGACTATCACGTAGGTGTCCTTCAGCCTGCTCTGTTGCCAAGCTAGGATCTCGGCGTAGGTCCTTGCACCCACCAGGTGGTAGAAGTCCTTGTCGTACTTCCCGTCAATCAAGGGCTTCAGGGACTCAAGGATTGCTGGGGCTTCGCTCTTCTCCGCGGGGCGAATGATTAGCTGCTCCCCGCTCTTCATGGAATACGTCTTCGGCACGAATGGCTTCTGGAAGGCAGGGTCGTCTGGGATCCCCCCCAGGTACCCCTCTATCTCCTCAACTGAGAAGTTGAAAGAGTCAAACGAAATCGGAACTGCAGGCTTGACCATTGAGAATCTCGCCCCCAGGAGCGCTTTTAATCGTTGTCCCGAAATTCGATGGCCTATCCCGATAGGGCCCGGGGGAGCCTTTCCTTGGCATGTCGGGCGGTCTTCGTTCCCGAAACATCGGCCACGGCTTCACGAATCTGATTGTAGGTCCCACACCTGCAGATCAGCCCGCCGGTGGCCTCGGCGAGCTCAGCTTCGCTAGGATGTGGATTCGTCTGCAGAAGCTCGTGCGTAGCCAGGACCCACGCGGGGGTGCAGAAACCGCACTGGGCTGCACCGCGTTCCACGAAAGCCTTCTGTATGGGGGCGAGCTCTCCCTCCGGGGCTATCCCTTCCACCGTCCTGACCTCTTTCCCGTCGGCCTCGACTGCCAGAACCAAGCAGGATTTCACCAGCGAATCACCGAGCTTCACGACGCAGAGTCCGCACTCCCCGCGCCAGCAGGCTGCCTTGACGCTCCTCACCTCCAGTCTGTCACGAAGGAAGTCGAGCAGAAGCTCGTTGTCCTTGATCAGGCGTTTCCGCACTCTTCCGTTCACACTTACTGAAATCTCTCTCAACGCTCCATCATCCTCCCTAGGACCTTGGTCGTGATCACTCTGAGCAGGTGCTTTCTGTAGGCGGAACTTGCCAGGACGTCGTCGAGACATTCCACCGTATGGGCAGCCGCCTCAGCAGCCTTCCTGGCGTTGGCAGGCGTCAGACCCTGTGAGACAATTCCCTCGACTTCGCTCGATCGGACCGGAGTGGAGTTCACTGCGCCGTAGACCACCTTAGCCACCCTGTTCTTCCCTTCTTCAGAGAGGGACACGGCCACGCTCGCGAGTGAGAACTCCGAACCACCAGTGAACTTCTCGAAGGCGCTGACCCTCCCTTTCGCGTCCGGGACGATTATGGAGGTAACTATCTCGTCGGGGGCCAGGTCGACGTCCACAGGACCCCTGATGAACCCCGACACCGGCATGCTTCTCTTCGTGCCAGGGCCGACTATCTCCACCGACGCATCGAGGGCGATCAGCGCAGGAGGACTGTCGACCCAAGGAATTGCCTCACACACGTTGCCCACCAGGGTGGCCCTTCTTCTGATCATAGGATCTGCGATTCTCGCGACGGCCTCGCCGAGGACCGCGTAGCCTCCGCCAAGGACCCCGCTCTCAAGGAGATCGGCGAGCGTGACCGCAGCCCCCACGCTCAGGCCCTTTCCGGGCACGTGGCTGACCTGCTTGAGCTCCTTGAGGTCCTTCACGTCTATCACATGAGTGGGGGACATCAGCCTCTCCTTCATGAAAGCGATCAGCCCCACCCCTCCTCCCATCACCTTCGCCTCGTCACCATATTCTTTCAGGAGTCCCAGGGCTTCCTCGAGAGACTTTGGTTTGTGGTAGGTGAAGTCAGGTAGAGTGACGTAGGGGGAGCCGAAGCTCATCGCCTCGCCTCCACCTTTGTCTCCAGCTTTCCGTAACTCTCCATGGCCTTGGCAAGAAGGTCGGGCCTCTGTGCCGATATGGAGGTCCAGACCTCCTCAGGACTCATGGGGAGATTGTTCAGTTTCACCCCGATAGTTCTGTAGACGGCGTTGGAGATTGCGGACGCCACCGAGATCATGCTCAACTCCCCGATTCCTCTCGCTCCCATAGGCCCGTCGAACTGGGGTGTCTCCACGAACCTCGTTACGAACTCCTTGGGGACGTCCTTCATCCTGGCTACGTAGTAGCTGGTGAAGTTGGGGTTGGTCACCCACCCCTGCTCGTCGAACTTTATCTTTTCAAACAGCGCGATGCTCATCCCCATGACGAAGCCACCATCCATCTGCATCTTCAGCAGCAGTGGGTTGATGGCCCTCCCCACGTCGAAGACCTGAACGGCCTTCGAGACTTCGATGATCCCTGTGACTAGGTCAAGTTCGATGTCCACTGCTGTCCCCCCGAAGGTATGGAAGATGGTGGGAACCCCCTGACCGGTCTGTGGGTCTAGGTAGGTGTTCAAGCTAGAAG
>DATFYS010000189.1:0-2489 GCA_035314885.1 Nitrososphaerales archaeon
CAAGTCGGGCGAATACAGGGCAATGACGAGGAAGGGCTAGAAGAGCTTCCCGAATTCAAATCCGCATTTTAGACAGGTACGCCTTCCCGGGACGTCCGAGATGACCTGCTTCGTCCCGCACCTTGGGCATTCGACGGTCAATTGCCCCGGTTTGATGGTGCTTGCGTGCTCTGCGCGGACCTTCTCTATGGCGTCCCTGTACGCGTCACGTCTGTAGCCTGGCATCGCCAACCACGAGGGTTTGCTATGCTATTTGACTTCCTCTAGGCTGAACGTGAACCTGGCTCCGGCGAACTCGCCTGTGCTGACCCGCTCCCAGGTGACGTTGTAGGTCTTCGTGACGTTGGCCCCGATGATGCTGATCTTCTTCGGCACCTCGGAGAAGAGCTTCTCGACCTTGGCTGGGTCCTTGGTGAAGATCAGACTTCGCCTCCGCTTCATGAGGTACTTCACGGCGACGTTCTGGTGTGCGTGCCCTTCAACGGGGATCTTCTCGGTGCCTATGTCGATGGTGAACGCCCTTTTTGCCAAGCTCAGTCCCCTAGGTGGTACGGGCGCCTGTAAATAGGTTCGGCGTCAATTAGCCTTCACGGAATGCTCGACGAAGAGCCGAACAAAAAGGTGGTGCAGCATGGACAGCTGTGGCAACCGGGCCAAGGTCCATGCCTGGTACGAGAGGAATTCCCCGAAGACTGCCTAGGGCCGCTTAACGTTCGTGACGAGGAGCCTGAACTGGAGGGTCTTCCCTGCCATGGGATGCTTCCCCGTCCTGCCGTAGGCTTTCTCTGGCGGAAGGGTGATCTCCTTGGTCTCGTTGACCTGCATCCCGACCAGGGCCTCCTCGAACCCGGCGATTACCTGGTGAGCTCCCAGGACGACCTGAAGCGGCTTGTAGTCGCGAGCCGGACTGAAGATTCCGGCCTTGATGGCCTCGGCTTTCATGCTGGTGTCGAAGACCTTCCCTCCCGGGAACTTCCCTAGGTAGTGGACAGATATTGTGTCACCGTTCTGTGCAGCTAGACTCAACGAGGTTTTCCCGAAGTTCAGGCTCTATAATCGTTGCGATGAGATTCGAAAGAGCCGCCCCTCGCTGTCTTCGTCTGCCCAGTCCAGCTTCACGCGGCCTTCCTTCCGCACTCCATTCGGACTTCGAACCGTCGCATGGCTCTGCCGCCATCGTCCCCGGATTCGGAGCTAAGCAAAGGCGCTCCGCGCCTCCTTCGGTCGACGATGGGCAACATCCCCATCCGGCGTTTCTCCGTCTTCGTGGAGCGTGGTCGTCGGACCACGTTCGGCTCTCGTGAACACCAGACCAGACTTCAAGCCAAGGGGCAGTCCGGAACATTCCCGGCCTTGATCGGGGCCGGTGTCGACTCGTTCTGCCTCCCCGGCCGTCAGCGCGGCCGACAGCGAGAGAGCTGAACAATGCTTTGTTCCGTCGCAGAGTTATTCTAGCTTGGCGCCACTTGCTGACAAACAACAGATTTTTTCTAGACAAGCATGATATTTCGATTCTGCCAATGCCCTCGGGTCGCGAAACTATGACTGTCGCTGTAATCTCCTAAAGCCCAAGAGAGAAATTCTTCCTGCATCGTCAGAGTTGCGTGGCAGAGTCGATGGTCCATAGGTCGATGAAGGCAGTGGTCCGTAGCGAGTTGGAGCATGAGGATTATGCCGTGGTCGAAGAACCTCTCTTCCCGCCCGGGGACAAGGTGTCGTGGCGTTCCTACAGGCCTGACCTGTTGGGATACCGCTCCAAGGACGGCGTAGAGGAGCTGGTCCTGGTCGAATGCGAGACTCATCCCAACATGCGGAGGCTCAGAGCTAAGAACTACTCGAGCGTGTGGTTCCAGCCCTATCTGCATAGGCAGGGATCGGTCAGGAGGATCCTGGCGGTGCCGCAGGGGGAGATGAAGAAGGTGGACATGAGGATCCGAAACGACTGGGAGGTCTGGACATTGGGTCGAACCGGACCCATCGAGAAGTGCGGCCTGATTCATCCAAGGTAGCGTTCCACCGGCGAAACGAGCAGGAGAGGGTCGATCAACCGAAAGTTCCCAAGGAAAAGAGAGCCATGCCTCACCGCTTGCGATGGGCTATTGCCATCTACACCCGTCGCTCCCCCAACGCTCCGTATTTGGTTTGACTGGAGCTAGGACTTCCTACGTCATTGATTCTGCAACAGCAACTAGGCTCGACACGGGCATGTTGGCCACTATTTCGAAGTGAAGCCCGTAAGCCCACCAATTCAGGTCCCCTGGTGACGCATAACCAAGATTCCCGTTTATGGTTTCGTTCACCGTACTCGAATACAGAGGGTTTGTCTGCGTGGAAACATATTCCGTGGTTGTCATGTGATTGGAGACGACAATTTCCTGTGTAACGAAGTACGGACTTGGGAATCTGTAGTACGAGCCATCCTGAGCTACTGTGATCACCATCGTCACGCCGACATTGAACTGCGAGAGTGGGACCAAGTGGCTTGAATT
>DATFYS010000190.1:0-10101 GCA_035314885.1 Nitrososphaerales archaeon
CCCGCTTCTTGATTCCTGCTTTCTTTGCGTTGTCAACTAGGATTTCTCTTGCAGATTGATAGGAGAGACGCTTTCCCTTTCCGCAATTGTGGTCAAGAGACGGCCAAAGCGGCGCGTCGGAGGATTCCCTTAGTGGATGCGCCTCCACCCATCTTGAAAGGATAGGAGCGGAGGTAATCAACCTCACCGGCCTACCACCTGTCTTCCCCTTTCTCACTAGAATCCTCGCCCCACGCTCGTCGAATGAGACGGACCCGACTCTCATCCTGAGCATCTCCCCAATCCTGAATCCGCCCTCGAAGACTACTGCGATGAAGGCCTTGTCTCTAGGTTTGTCAGCAGCTTTGATCATCATCTCTATCTCGTCTGAGGTGAGAACCTCTGGTTCCTCGAGTTCGTTGACCTTAACGCCTGCCCTGATCTCTGCGACCTCGTCAGGGTAAGGTCCCTCGTACTTGCCGGTCCTTACCCACCGGTAGAAGCGTTTCAGGAGGCCCTTTGCGTCTGACCGGGTCCAAGCCCCGTAGCGAGAATTCTCGTTTATCCAGATGACCAGCTCTTCGATACGCGCTTTGTCGGCATCCCTGAAACTGCAAGGGAGCTGTCGCCGCATCTGCCTGAGAAGGAAGATCGCCTTTGATATTCTCCCCTTGTTGAGCCCCCTGGCTTCGAGCATTCTGGCGTAGCTTCTCACAAGGGTCTTTTCTGATTCGGCGAAGTTCTCTGCACTGAGAAGCCTCAGCTGGTTCTCCAGCTTCTTGTCGTAGTGGTGTATGTCATCGTCCATACCACCACCTAAAAGGCGAATGGGCGTCATTACCAAGGGTAAAGGCGCCCTGGCCGGGACTTTCGTCTCAACGATTTCGAACCCGGGTCGCCGCCGCTCTGCCAAGCAACGCTTGGTGACAGGGCAGCATACTGACCTCTATACTACCAGGGCGTCGAACTGACCCGCCGAGTCTCAGCTATATAATCTGCGAGCCGGAACTCGTGCCGAGGCTGTCCTGGTTGCGAGGGAAGACAGCAGCCCCACAGGAGTTTCTATAGTCTCTGATGATGTCTAGAACGTAATTCGACAACCGATATGGCCGAGGCTCGGCAACCCTTTCCAGCTAGGAGTTAGGAAATCGATGCAGGCAGAAGACAGACAAATCAGCTTGGTCACGAAAGACGGGAAATCGCCAGAATTCTGGCATGAAGGGTGCACCCCCCCACGGAGTAGATACGAGGAATGAAAGGGTCATACTACCCGTATCGCATGGAGGACGAGCCCGTCGCGTGCAGACTTTGCGGCAGAATGCTGGGCGTTGCCTTTCACTTCACCTGCCACGTCTGCGGGGCGGCGTACTGTTACGTCCATATGCCCGACAGGTGCAGTCACATCAGAATCAAGGCCCCGTTTCTCCCGCCGTCGAACAGCATCCCTAGCTAGGCCAAAGTGAGGTGCGGATCAGGAAACTTCAGCGGCCTATCTGAGTTCGCGCTTTGCCATGAAGATTGGACCGTACCTCTCTGCCAGCAAGGCGACCAGTTCATCCGTGTGCTTTTCGAGGACGTGGTTAAGGAACGTGTTGGCCGCGTCCTGGAAAGCCTGCGGGCCACCGCCGTCGAAGGCGCGGTCTGCGATTTCGATGCAGGTATCGCAGCGTGCGATAGGAGTGGACCGCTCCAACCTTCCGTGCTTCGTTCGCGCGTGGTATTTACACTCTTCTGACCGGACAGGGACAACTGCTTAGGCGCAATCGCAGCTCCTCCGGCTGCTTGCAGGCCCTCGGACAGAGCAGTCTAGCCGGAAGTCGCGTCAGGCTGGTCCAATCGAGTCCGAATCTCGGGGTGTTTTATATCCAACGCGGGGGCGGCTCCTGCGCGAACCAGCCTTGAAGGCGATTGAAGTCAGTTCGCTGACGAAGGTCTACGCCCGCGGGACAAGGGCCGTGGACGACATCACCTTCGCAGTTGACGAAGGCGAGATCTTCGGCCTACTGGGTCCGAACGGCGCAGGAAAGACGACCACCATCAAGATGATCACAACTCTGACGAGGCCCACCGCGGGGTCCGTCAGAGTATTCGGAATCGACACCCTCCGCTCTCCCCAGCAGGTGAGGCAGATGCTTGGGTTCGTCCCTCAGGCAATCTCGGTGGACGGGGACCTCACGGGGGCGGAGAATCTCCTGATCTTCGCCAAGCTGTTCTTCGTAGACCGCGAGCAGCGGAAGAAGAGGATTCAGGAGGCGCTGGAATATTTCGGGCTGGCCGACAGGGCCGACGACCTCGTCAAGCACTACTCCGGAGGCATGATGAGGCGGCTGGAGATCGCCCAGGCTCTGGTCAACCGCCCCAAGCTGCTCTTCCTGGACGAGCCGAGCATCGGTCTCGACCCATACTCCAAGATGCAGGTCATAAAGCAGGTCAAGGAGTTGAACGAGAACTTCGGGACGACGATAGTCGTTACGACCCACGACATGGCAGAGGCAGACGAACTCTGCCACAGGCTGGCAATAATGAACATGGGGAAGATCGCGGTGATGGGTTCCCCCCGCGAGTTGAAGAAGTCCGTGGGCGGAGACGTGCTCACGGTAAGGGTTTCGGGCCGCAAACCCGAGTCATTCCCAGAAGACCTGGGATCGCTGATCAGTTCAGAGGACGGGGTCGCAAAGATCCTCACGGAAGACGGGGAAAAGGCGATTCCACGAGTCACCGATTATCTCGAGAGCATCGGCGCCACCGTTGAATCCGTCTCTCTGAGCCGGCCGACGCTTGACGACGTTTTCATGCGCTACGCCAAGACATCACTTCAGCAAGAGGGGACCTTCCGAGAGGCGCGCTCCGCCCGGAGGAGCATCGCGAGGCACGCCAGATGAACGACTTCCAGCGATTCGTGACCAGCGCCTTCACCATCGCTGAAATGGAAGCCAGGAAGATCCGCCACGACTCCACGGAGCTCTGGATGAGGACCATCCAGCCTGCACTCTGGCTCCTGATATTCGGAGAGGTGTTCAACTCTCTCCGTGGCCTTGCGCCGGGGGGGTACAGCTACATCCAGTACATCGCTCCTGGCGTGCTGGCACAGTCCGTCCTCTTCGTGGCGATATTCTACGGGATAACCATAGTCTGGGAGCGGGACGTGGGCCTGCTCACCAAGCTGCTTTCCACCCCAACGCCGAGGACCTCGGTGGTGGTCGGCAAGGCGCTCGCGGCCGGGGTCAGAGGGATTTTCCAGGCGGTCATGATCTTCGCGTTGGCGCTGATCATAGGGGTGAACCTGCGGCTGGACCTCTTGGATGTCGCCGGCGTCTTCGTGGTGGTGGTCCTGTTCGCGATGTGTTTTGCGAGCTTCTCGATGACCCTCGCCTCCTTCCTGAAGACACGGGATAGGATGATGGGGATAGGCCAAGCGATAACGATCCCTCTGTTCTTCGGGAGCAACGCCATCTACCCTGTGTCACTCATGCCGACGTGGCTTCAGGCAGTTTCGAGGTACAATCCGCTCAGCTATGTCGTGGACGCCATGAGGTCGATGCTGCTCACTGGGGACTACTCTGGACTGCCGGTGGACATGCTCGCGCTGCTCGTCTCCACGGTCTTCCTGATAGCGTGCGCTTCAATCAGCCTGAAGAGGCTCATAGAATGAGAGGATTCAGCCAGCGGCTTCGATGGAGACAGGCTACTGACGGCAAGCGGGGTGCGCTGTTGGGACTCGGGCCATGCGAGAGCTCTCGAAAGCCGGGAAGGGCTCATACCTTGATCAGGTGGTGAGGAGCTTGACGCTTCTGATTCTCCGCTCTCTTTCGAATTCCTTCGCCATGGAGGCCACCTGCTGACCTTCACCTGCCAGAACGAAAACCTCGACGCAATCCACGTGGGAGACCCTGCAGTGAACATGTGTCTTCACTATGTCCTCGAACTTGTGCTTTAGCCTTGTCACAGGTTCTTCGTCGTCCTTTCCATGGCTGACCACTATCACTGCCGTTGTGGTTCCGATCAGGGCGTTCTTCTCGCGCGTGTCATCTAGGAGGAGCCTAATCGCCGCCCTGACCAGCTCCGATCTGCCCGAAAACCCCACCGAGGCCTGGATTTCGTCAATAGCACGGACCATCTGATCGGGGAGCGAAAGGCTGACTACAGGCATGAGCACCTGCTTGTTATTAACACCATAAATGTGTTTAGGCGTTTTGTATTAATAATTCGCAAGTTTCTTAATAAGGAAGGGATTCGCGGGACTGGCGAATGAAAGGGTCCGTCGTTGCCGTTGTCGCCGTTGTCATTTTGCTTATCGCGTTAGTAGGGGTGTATACAAGACTGGGGCTTTCAAACCGTCCAACGGCCAGTACCACTACAAGAGCGAATTCGGGGACCGTCGTCCAAGTCGTCGCCGCCGAGAACTTCTGGGGAAGCCTGGCGTCACAACTTGGCGGTGCACATGTCAACGTGACCAGCATAGTTTCGGACCCCAATGCCGACCCCCACGAGTACGAGAGCGACCCTGCCAATGCGAGAGCAATCACCAATGCCCAGTTTGTGATCGTAAACGGGGCCGGGTATGACACCTGGGCCTTCGACATCATTTCGGCGGAAAACACCCCAAACCAGAGAATCCTGAACGTGCAAGAGCTCGTCAACCAATCAGTGACCGCAAATCCCCATTTTTGGTACAGCCCCTACTACGTGAACGACACGGTGGCGGCAATGTACAAGGACCTCGTTGCAATAGACCCTGCAGACGCGCCGTACTTTCACCAGCAGTACGCCGTCCTGAACGCGTCCCTCTGGCAATCGTATATGGGTCAAGAGGTCAGAATCAAGCAGGAATTCGGAGGGGTGCCGGTGGCCTCGACCGAGAGCATCTTCGTCTACATGGCGAATGCTACGGGCCTTGACCTCGTTTCTCCCCCAGCCTTCATGGAGGCGGTAGCCGAGGGAAACGACCCCCCCGCCCAGAGCGTGGCGCAGTTCGAAGTGCTGCTAAAGGGCGGAAACTCGAGCGTGCGCGCGCTGGTATACAATGAACAGACCGTGACGCCGCTCACCCAGAACATCAAGGCGCTTGCGGCACAGAACCAGATCCCAATCATCGGCGTGACCGAGACCATACAACCTCCAAACGCGACCTTTCAGGCCTGGATGCAGAGCGAATTGTACGGCCTCACAAATGCGCTGAATGCGCAGGCTCTGGGCCAGTAAGGAATGAACATGTCTGGTTCCAAGGCCGTCGGTTCGAATTCAGACCTCATCGTGGCTAGAGACCTCGTGGCTGGCTACGGGCAGAATGTTGTCTGGCGAGGCGGCACATTCACCTTCGGTCGGGGAGAGTTCATAGCGGTCATCGGTCCCAACGGGGCCGGCAAGACAACGCTCTTTCGCATGCTGCTGGGGCTCCAGAGACCCCTCGCCGGGTCGCTTGAAGTATTCAACGTCCCTCCCAAGCGCGGAAACCCCCGTATCGGCTATGTGCCCCAGCGTCATGTGATCGACGGCGAGACCAACATCGAATGCCTCGAACTGGTGCGACTCGGGTTCTCGGGAAAGCGATGGGGGTTCAACCCGTTCTCCCGAAAGGAGCACGACGCGGCCTACGCCGCGCTGGAAGCCGTCTCCGCGACAGAGCTGGCGCATCGCCCGCTGGGCGCGCTATCGGGGGGAGAGCTGCAACGGATATTCCTGGCCGAAGCCCTGCAGAGCAACCCTGACATATTGCTCCTCGATGAGCCACTCTCGAACCTTGACCTGAAGCGCGAGACAGACCTGTTGCACTTGGTCAACGGCGTAGTCCGCTCGCGCGGCGTAACCGCGTTGCTGATAGCCCACAACATCAATCCGCTCCTACCTCACCTCGACAAGGTGATGTACATGGCGAACGGCAAGATTGCGACTGGTAAGCCCAGCGAAGTCCTGACATCGGAGAGCCTCAGTGCGCTATACGGAATCCAGGTCGAAGTCCTACGCGACCCACACGGCAACGTCGCGATCATAGGCGTCGAAGAGCATCACGGTGATGTCAGGCAGTGATCAACCTCAACCTGCTTGCCGACTTGCAACAGATGTGGAGTTTCGAGTTCATGCAGCACGCCTTCGAAGCCGGGACGATAGTCGCGATCATAGCAGGAATAACGGGCTATTTCGTGGTCCTTCGTCGTTCGGCGTTTACGGCTCACGCGTTCTCAGAGATCGGCTTCGCTGGAGCTGCGGGGGCAGTCCTTCTTGAAACCGTCGGTTGGAACGTCCCACCCATCGCCGGTCTTCTCCTTGGTTCGACCCTCGGCGGCCTGACGATCGCAGCACTCGGCCGTCGCGCCGCCAATCGCGACACCCAGATTGGCATAGTGCTCGCTTCCGCCCTCGGCTTAGGTTTGCTGTTCATCAGTCTCTATGCGGGCTACGCGACCGAAGCGTATTCGATCCTTTTTGGAGAAATACTCGGGATCAGCAGCAGCGAAGTCGTCCTCACCCTCATTGCGGGAGTTCTCATCATAGGCGTCGTCGCTGTACTCTACCGACCGCTGCTCTTCGCATCGCTGGACGAAGACGTTGCGGAGGCAAAGGGGATACCGATGCTCTTCATCGGGACGGCATTCATGCTCGTCGTAGCGGTCGCCGTTTCGTTCGCTGTTCAGGTCACCGGCGTTCTTCTGATCTTCTCGCTGATGGTCACCCCGGCTGCGACCGCTCAGTATCTGTCGAGACGGCCGCAACGAGCTATCATCATCTCGGTGGGTATCGCACTGACGGCGACATGGGCCGGCCTTTTCGTCGCTTACTATACTCCGTTCCCTGTCAGCTTCTTTATTACAGCAATCGTGTTCGGGCTGTACTTGCTGGCCAGGGGGCTCCGTCTGGTGACGGGGCAGCGGCTCCCCCGTTCGCACGCGAACCGGGACCTCTGAGTCACATCCTAAAGACAAATCGCCAAGCAGGTGGCGCCCAGACCCGTGTGAACCCCAACCAAGCAGGGAATCCCTAACCAGTTAGGCTTAAAGGCGGTAGCTGGGAGGGGCTCAGGTCAGAAAGATGATGGACACCTTCAACAAGGCAATCGCGCTGCTCAAGGACCCGGTGGGGTACATGACGCAGAACAAGGACGCCCCGGTTTCCGTGAACTCCCTCATGACGAGCTATGTGGCCATCCTGGCCCTGATTCCGCTCGCCGGGAGGATAATCGGCGACCTCATTTTCGAGTACCGGGGAGCCATCGGCTACGCCATCGCCGGGTCGGTAGTGGCTTACGTCCTTGACCTCGTCTCTGTGTTCGTGATTGGAATCGTCATCTGGAAGCTGGCTCCGTCCTTCGGCACTACGACGGACCAATCCAAAGCGACCCTTCTGTCGTCCTACATCTACACACCCGTGTTCATCGTCGGGATACTGAACATCGTGCCGTTCCTCGGCTATCTTGCGATTCTGGGACTGCTCTATGGCTTATACATCCTCTACCGCGGCCTCCCAATAGTGCTGAACACCCCCGCAGACAAGACAGTAGTCTACGTGATCGCGGTCCTGGTGGTCTCGTTCATCATCATCGCGGTCATATCGCTGATAGTCGGCGCCTTCGACGCTCTCGCGTTCGTCTAGGAATTCCCCGAACCGGGTCCGGGTAGCCAGCGAGTCAGACCTATATTCCGGCTGAAAGCAGTTTTCCCTGATGGACACCGACGCGATGGTCTGGCTTCTTGAAAAGGACCAGCCGTCGGTCCGCTATCGGGCCCTCACAGAACTCCTGGGGCGAAGCGAAGACGACGAAGAAGTGAGGGAGGCTCGCCGGATGATCCCTACCAGAGGGTGGGCCGCCGACATCCTGAGAGCCCAGAACCCAGGCGGCTGGTGGGTGTCCAAAGAGGACCTCTACAGACCGAAGTACCTGTCAACCAACTGGATGCTGCTGATCCTTTCCGACCTGGGGATTACCAAGGCAGACCCAAGGGTCGCGAAAGCCTGCGAGCTCTGGATCAAGAGGTACGCCGAGTCGGAGGATTTCGGTCAGGGGACGATGCAACATGCGGAGCTCTGCATAGTAGGTAACACGGCAAGGGCCTTGGTCAAGTTCGGGTATGTCGACCACCCGGCCGTCCAGAGCGCCTTCGAGTGGTTGGTGGAGAATCAGAAGGAGAATGGTGGCTGGCACTGCTGGGGGAAGAGAGGGGTAATTGACGCATGGGAGGGGATGAGCGCGTTCGCCGTCTACCCGAGGGGAAGGTGGACGAGGAGCATGAAGGCGGCGGTCGAGAGAGGTGCTGAGTTCTATCTGAAGAGGAAGCTGCACCGCGAGGGGAAACACTACGACCCGTGGTACAGGTTCCACTACCCAAACCACTACTATTACGACGTGCTCGTGGGCCTCGATGTGATCACTGCCCTGGGGTACTCTGATGACCCGAGGCTAAAGGAAGCCCTGAAGATCATGACCGAAAGGAAAAGAAAGGACGGGAGGTGGAATCTCGACTCGGTGCACCCCGACGCCCCCTACGCAAAGGACCCGAAGTATGCCAAGAGATTGACCCCTCATTCTTTGGAGAAGGCGAGGAGGCCGAGCAAGATGATCACCCTGAGGGCGCTGACGGTCGCGAAGAGAGCAGAAGGTTAGCTGTTAGCCGCCGGCGAGTCAGACTTGACGCCCCTTACGTGTGTTCAATTCCTGAGCCCGAGCATGTGAGAACCAGACCCGACCATGGTCGGCGAGATGCCAAGAAAGGGGCGGCGGATGACCTTTGGGGTTCGGGTCCTCATGGAATCCTGGGCCTGACAGGGCCCGCGCCAAGAAGGGTGCTGGAAGTCGGCACGTGCGCTCGTTCGTGTCTCCAAGGGCTTGAACCCCAAGGTGACTCCTGGCGAGAGTGTGTGATTAAGTATGGGAGACTTGAATCGCCCACGCTCAGACTTGGCAGACGAACTCCTTCTCGGAACAACGACCCTCAGCAGAAGTGGAACGACGAACGTCCCTGAAGGGGTAGTGGAAGCCCTGAGCCTGAAGCCCAAGGAGGGCGAGAGCCCCAAGCTGCTTTGGACGCCGGCGGGGGATGATGTGGTTGTCACAAAGGGAACATCCCAGTCGGATTGGAGGAAGACCAAACTCAGGAAGAATGGAACGGCTTCTATCCCCAGACACATTCAGCGAGCTTTGAAGCTGAAAACCACCTCCTACGATGAGGAGAGGGTGCTGTGGATAAGGCAGGGGAATCAGGTAGTCATCAGGAAGGGAAGGCGCTCCTGAGTCCAGCGTGGGCCTGACTCACTCTGGCACATTTCCTTGACGCAAGCCCGACGGGAATCGTCACATTCAGGTGTCCAAGGATGGGTCCGATTCAAGGTTCGAATCCGGTGGGATTTGTTAGGTGAACTGTTCGAATCCAAGTTCTCGCGGTTGTGTGAGGCCGGCGTCCAAACGGGTTCAAGCCCCCAGATACTTCCAGACTCGTGACATTCTTGGGTCTAAGGTCGTAACAAATTGGTCACACGCGTTTCGCTTCAGACTCGACCCCCCGCCCGACGCGTTCGAAAAGCTCGAGAATCTCTGGCCACAGCCTGTGCATCGTGTGAATGAAGCCGCCTAGAGCTATTGTCAAAAGGCTCTCGATGATGTGAGAAAGGGGGACACCCTGAAGCACAAGAGCGTTAGAGCTGATGCTCTGAACAGGAGCCGATTGAAGAAAGACCCAATACCAGTACACCGCACTAACGAAGCCGTAGATCGAAAGCGCGGCGCTCCCGGCCTCTACCACCAGGCCAAACAGCTTCTTGGTATTCATGCCTTGATGATTCGGCACTTCGTTATTTTAGAGTTCCACGGAAGCGATTTCTCTTGGTCTCAGGAATCCAATCTTGTCTCATTCCGGTAAGGCAAGGTCGAATTAGGTTCCTGGGGGCCGGGATGGGACCTTTCAGGCCTGTGACATAGAGACGAAACCAACCCTTCTCTCCGACGGATCAGACAGAAGGGCCGTCGAATTGCCATTTCTTAAATCGAGGACGATGTGACGGGGTCCGTGGCCACGGTTTCCAGCATCAGGTTAAACCACGGCTTGACATTTCTGGCGCTGTCCTCTTTCATGATAAGTTTCTTCGGGGCAAGAATATTCACCACTTTGAACCCGGACACGGTGGTCGTGAGCG
>DATFYS010000191.1:0-6796 GCA_035314885.1 Nitrososphaerales archaeon
AATTCGGCCGCTTTCTTCGAGCTGAACAAACTCTCTCTGAGGCCTCCCGATGTCCCAAGGCGGGGTCCCCCGGTAGGATTCGTTGAAGAAGCTCACAGTTCAGAAACGCGATGCCTGGCTCGCCTAAAAGGCTCTCGAACGCCTGAGCTCCACCCTAAATTCCCGGGGATAGATTATTAGTTCAGCAGGACGCTTCGGGAACGTTGGAGGCTGTCAGGCAGCGGGCAATCGCCCTCGGACTGATCCTGGCCGTCGCATTCCTCGGTTCGATGCCAGCAGCATCCGCCAACGCGACCCAGAGCCTGACCATCACGCTTCTGCCCGTCGGACGTTCGATACCTGTCAATTCTACGAACTACTTCACCATCAGCTACACGCTTCAAGGGCAACCCTTCGTCTTTGACTACGTCGGAGCTTCAACGACATTCGTCACAGATGCCGGTACGAACGTGACCATCTCCCCCCAGACCACCCAATCGACCTCCCGAGAGATGTGGCTCCTCAAGTACGATACTGGGAACGGCTCTCAGACCTGCCATTCAGACGGCGCCTGCGTCCTCCCGTTCCATCCCTATCCCGTCTCCTTCGAAAACTTCGCAATCGCCGGGTACACTCCCAGCTTCGTCTACTACTACTATGACGTCATGAACAGCACCGTGTCGACGCAATTTCAGGGGGCGCCCAACGGCGAATGGAGCCTCTGGCCAGGTTCCAATTCGACCCGCGTCCACGACATACCCGTCCAGGGTGATACCGCCCCCACTGGCCGCCTTGGTCCCTCGGAGACAAACTGCGGATTCAGCGTGGGCGACCTGTACCCCCACGCGACCCCGACCGTGTTCTACCTGACCAGGGGGAGTTCGCTCTTCCTACCGTCCAAAGTATACTACAACTCCACGTTCGTCTGGCAGAACAGAGAGACCTCGAAGTTCGTCATCCCTTTCGCTCCCCTGGACATCCACTACGACCTGACCAGGGGACCGTACCGTGGAGCTTTCACCACCTCTGTGACCCCTGAGGCCGTTGCCGCCTACCCCGGGAATCAGTTCAGGGCGAACGTCACGATCGCGGGTGGAGGTCTTCTCTGGAACGTGAGCATCCCGTTTGGAATCACTGCCAGGTTCATCACGGGAGGACCTCCCTGCGTCTTTGAGACCGCCAAGCGATTGCCCCTGATAGTCACAGCGGGCGACTTCATGAAGCCGGGGCTCTACAATATTACGTTCGTCAGTATCGACGCTGACCAGCTGACCAGCGCGACCCTCTGGCTGGTCGTCCAGGCTCCGCCCCCTGCGACGACGATCATCTCCAGTTTGACGACGACGGCCTCGGCGTCCTACACCGCAACTGTCACTGCCACTGCCACCGCCATGGTCGAAACCACTGCAATCTCCATCGCCACCTCCGTAGAGACCACGACCCAGGTCGCGACCATCCAGACGCAGGTCCCCTCTCCGCTAGGGGGTCTCTATCTCACCGTGGCCGCAGTGTCCGCAGGCATAGCCATCGTCGCCGTTTCGTACGCCATGACACGGGGACGACGCCGGCCGGTGCACGAGTCTTAAATTCCGGCTTCAAGCCGAGTTTCTTTCCGACAATAAAGGTGGCAAGAAATTCTATGGGAGACGTCTCAATCGAAAACCTCACCAAGAAGTACGACAAGCTGGTCGCATTGAACAATGTCTCCCTTAAGGTCGGCTCGGGAGAGATCGTCGGTCTCATCGGACCCAACGGCGCCGGCAAAAGCACCCTCATGAAAGTCGTGGTGGGGATACTGAAGCCGACCAGTGGAAAGGTCAGCGTCAGCGGACACGACGTCGTCCGGGAGCCCGAGGCAGCGAAGAAGCTCATCGGCTACGTTCCGGAGAACCCCTCGCTCTACACAGCGCTCACCGTGAGCGAGTTCCTGAGGTTCGTGGGCAAGATCAGAGAGGTTAGTGACGAGGAGTTGGAAGCCAAGATATCCGACTCGCTGAGGACGTTCGCCCTGCTCGACAAGGCAGATTCGTTGGTGGGAAGCCTGTCAAAGGGGATGAAGCAGAAGCTCGCCCTGACGGCGGCCACTCTTCACGACCCTGATGTCCTAATTCTCGACGAGCCTCTGACAGCCCTCGATCCGAAGACCCAGGCCTTTGTTCATGGCTGGATTCAATCTCAGGGTCGGAACGGAAAGACCGTGCTTCTGTCCACACACAACCTGGAAATCGTCCAAGACTACGCCACGAGAATCGTCATCATCGACAAAGGTGCGGTGATTGCGACGGGCGGGTTGGAGACTCTGCGCAGGCTCGCCGACGCCAAAGGCGACGCCCGGCTGGACGAGGTCTTCCTGAAGCTCACAGAGGAGACCTGATTGAAACAGCAGGGGCCGCCGATGTTTGCAGGTTGGCGCAATCTCGTCCTTCTGTCGAGGTACTGGCTCAAGGGGAGGCTCACGAAGGCCACCGCCCTCTGGCTCGTCTTCGGCCAGGGGTTCGCAATAGTCTTCATCGCCTTCGGGAGCCAGACTTTCCTCGCGTTCTCGACCAAGTTCGGGGTCGGGACCGGGTTCTCGCAGTTCGCCCTCTCGCTGATTCTCGCCTTCATCTTGGTGGGCCTCCTCCAGAGCGGTTTCACTGGCGGAGGGCTCCCGATAAGGTCGGCCGACGTGGACTACGTCTTCACGTCACCTGTGAGGCCCCGGGAAATCTTCGGTGCGAAGATATTCGTCACCTCGCTGACAACCGTCCTGTTCTCTCTCCCGCCGATGCTCTTCCTCTACGTGAGGCTGGCGGTCTACAACAACGCTTCGCTCTGGGCTGCCATCCCCGCGGGGGTCGCCACCCTGCTCTTCCTGGTAACAGGACTGATCCTCAGCGCCGACGTGACCCTCTCGCTCAGCTCATCCTTGGGTCCGCGCATGAAGCTCATCAGAAACGTCCTCGTCTTCGGGGTCGCGGCCATAGCGATGATTCCGGTGGTGCTTCTGATACCGGGTGTCCCGGGTTGGCTCGCCCCCGTCAGCCAGATCCTTCCGAGCGGCCTGGCGGCATCGCTGAGCGTCTCACTCGTGAACGGGGCTCCCTGGGATCTTAGCCTGGCATTGGAGGCGTTGGGGCTCTTCGTCTGGTTCGCGGCGTCTCTCCTTATCGGAATCAGAATGTCACGCGCCCACTTCTACGAGGTCGTCACCGTCTGGGACGCGGGTGATTCCGGCAAGGCCATCAGCAAAGGGGAGACGAAGAACCTGCTTCAGACCGCGGGCAGGTCCGTCTGGCCTGTGGTGAGGGACAAGGAAACTGTGGTCATGAGGAGGAGCAAGGAGCGCAGAGGACTGCTCGTGAGCTCCGCCTTCCTCTCCGTCTTCATGGTCATCTACTCACTGGCGGGGGTCTTCCAGTCCTCGCCGACCTCATTCCTCTTCATACTCTTCCTCATCGGCTCCTTCGGCTCCGGGAACGCCAACGGATGGCTCGAGAAGGAGCAATTCTGGATCGTCAGGACCTCGGGGATTGACATCAGAAGGTATGTCACCCAGATCTTCCGGGCCAGGGTCACTCCACTCCTGTTGCTCCTCACTCCTGTGACCGTTCTGGTCGGAGTCCCACTGTTGTTAGGGAAACTGGGGCAGCCCAGCTCCTTCGCAGTCCTACTGGCACTGCCGGGTGCCCTCCAGGTCGCCGCAGTGATGATGGGAGGAGGGATCTACTTCGCTTCCAGATACGGCCAGAGTACCGCCGACGAGATTCTGTCCTCACAGGCCCAGCAGCTGACTGACGTCAAGCTCTTCCTCTACCAGACGCTTGTCAATCTGATTCTGGTTTCTCCGCTGATGGGAGTGGTCCTGTTGGCGGCCCAGCCTCCGTCGTTCATCCCAATTCCACCCGCGCTACTGGCCGTAATCCTGCTAGCCGCCTCGCTCGTCTACTCCTACGCGATTCTCAGGAGGCTACTGAGCGCTTCAGGGGACTGGATCGGGCGGAGAGAGGACCTCTAGCTTACTCGTCTCGAAACGTCCGCCCACCTGAAGTAAGCGAGCGCCACCGACACGGCCACCGCGAAATAGACCAAGATCAGAATAGCGGCCAGAGCTTCCGAGGGGATTCCCGCCGAAGGTCCCAGGATCAGTTCGAAGATTCTCCCCGTAGAAGAGGGGAGCACCGACTGTTCGTACTGGGTGGGGAGGGAGCCTGCCAGAGTCGTCGGGAGGTACGTATGAAGCATGGAGTAGAAGGCGTTCCCTGTAAGCCCATAGGCAATCGAGAGGTACGTCCCCACGATCTGGCTCGCTACAATCACCCCAGAAGACAGGATGTACGCCAGGGACGAGCGCCTTACCAGCTCCCCGAGCATGAAGGCGACCGAGAAGAAGAGCGCCGACGAGAAGATCTCCACCAGCACGACCACGGGAAGAGTGGCGAGGTCGGTCTGCGGCCCGAAGGCCAGGGTCGCGGCAACCGTGCTCAGCCCGGCGTTCAGGAGAACCATGAGGGAAAGGAGGGCATACCCGCCCAGGTACTTGCCGACAAAGAACTCGGCCCTCCCGACGGGCTTGGCCAGGAGGAGTTCCGCCGTCCCTGCCTCATACTCCTCCGACATGGCCCCGGCCGCGATAAGAATGGCCAAGAACTGTATGAAGAGCGTGAACGGAATCAATACCCCCGCGATCCAGACGTAGGGATACACGTCCGGAGGTATGAGGGAGCTCCCGGACGTCGCGAAGATGTAGTATCCGGCCACGTCCAGAAGGACGATGAAGGCGACCATGGCCAGGACCTTCTTCCTGGCGAGCGCCCTCCTGATCTCGTAGGCCGCGAAGACCAGTACCCTACTGGGCCTTATCCACGCCACTCCTCAACGCCTCGATGTACGCCTTCTCGAGCATCCTCTCTCCTTCGCGTATCGTCAGGAGTTCCGCCCCCGATTCTGTGATCATCCTGGCAATGGCGGGCCTGGCCTCTACCCCGTGCTTAATCTTGATCTGCAGTCCCCCGGGGACAGTTTCGATTTCGATGACTCCCTCGACCTTCCGCAGGTCTTCGATGGTCCGGGCCGACAGCCCCTTCGCCTCGATGCGCACCTCGTCCCCGCCGAGCACCTCGCCAACCATGTCCCTCACCGTCCCTCTGAAAAGCAGCCTTCCGCTGTGAATCAACCCAACTGAGGTGCACAGGTCCTCCACCTCGGACATCATGTGGGAAGACATCAGGATGGTCCCCCCGTTCTTCGCGAAGGCCCTCAGCGCCTCTCTCAGGTGCGCGGTCCCCGCCGGGTCGAGGCCAATCATGGGCTCGTCCAGCACAAGGGTCTGTGGGGATCCGATTAGCGCCTGGGCCACGCTGAGCCTCTGCACCATCCCCTTGCTGAGCTTCCCGACCTTTGTGTCCCCATATTCGACGATGCCGACCTCCTCGAGGACCCTGCCGATCTCCTTCCCAGTCCCCGACCCAAGTCCGATTTCAGACGCGGCCAGTGCTAGGACCTCTTTGGGGGTCATGAATGTCTGGATGTTGGGAAGTTCCGGAGAGTACCCCACTCCCGTCAGTGCTTCGGTGTGTCTGCGAAGCGGGTCGATTCCCCTCAACCTCACCTTCCCATCCGAGGGCCTCACCAGCCCCAGGAGCATCCTGATACAGGTGGTCTTCCCCGAACCGTTGGGACCGAGGAATCCGAAGATTTCTCCTCTGTCTACGGAGAACTCGACTGGTCCAATCTTCTTTTCTCCATAGAGTTTGACTGCTCCGGCGAATTCGATGACGGGAGCGCTCAATTCCGAGCTAGTCTACCCAGTGCAGCGGCTTCTCTCCCTGCGTCGCGACTCTATGTTCCCTTCGCCTGAACAGGAAGGCACCGACTAGTGCAACAGCCCCGACGCCTAACCCGGCTCCGACGACGGCCGCTGTCGTCATCTGGGATGAAGGCCCGTTCAGTGGAAGGTCGGTCCCCTGAAGGACAGCCTGAAGCTTGTAGGTGCTGTTACCCACGCTGGCCGAGTAAACCAGGGTGGACGGGAAGGTCTCCACGGTGCCGTTGGCTTTCGCACTCTGATTGCCAAACGAAACGGAAGCCGTGATCGCAAGAACGTTCAGGTTGTACTGACTCCCCTTGAACGTGACGGGAATGGTGCCTGTAGTAGCGACGCTCACGCTGACCCTGATGGCAGTCCCATTGCTGTACTGGAACGACTGGTTCGCTACAGCAGGCAGGTAGGGGAAGAAGTTCTCCGAAGCGTTAACGAACCTGGAATAGGTGAAGTTCTGCTCGGTCCCGACGAACTGGAGAATCAGGTCAGAGTAGCCTGCCTTGTCAGACAGGCCGACTGTCTCATTGACTAGGACCGAGTGATTTCCCTTAGGCGAAACAACTGTCACCTGGTATGCCGCGAATCCTCTGTCAGATTGAGCGGCCATAGCTGAAGTACCGAGTAGCAAGACGACCATGGCCAACCCGGCAATCGCAAAACCCTTCTTTGGGTTCACACGACGAGTTGCCGCTTGCTCGATATAAAGCCAGCGTGGTGGTGGGGTCGTGAGATTTGCCTAAACTGACCCCCGATAGAGCCTCGTTCCTTCGCAAGAGAATCAAGAGATTGCGAAGGGAAATCCTCGCGACATTTGTTCTAGGCATCGCAATCGCAGTCACCGCAGGTTACGCCGCGATTCTTTGGGAGTCATCAACCAATCCTCTCGGAGTTGGGTTCCCTGCAGCAATCGGAGACGTCACGGGTCTGTTGGTCGCGTCTCCCTTCATGACCGCACTCTTGATACTCAGGCGTCGCATGAATGCGTATCTAGAAGAGCTGAACCCAAAGAAGTGA
>DATFYS010000192.1:0-2315 GCA_035314885.1 Nitrososphaerales archaeon
GACCAGCAAGAAGCAGAGCATAGACCGGGACCAGGCCGAGATGGAACGATTCCAGAACGAAGTGGTCCGCCTCGACCGAGAGATCGGGGAGCTCATGAAACGCAGGAGCTAGATAGCCAGCCCGAACCCCTGGACGAAGGACTCGGCCCGCCTCAGCTCGATCAGGAAGCCGACCCCCTTCGACGTCACCCTGTAGGTCCTGTTCTCGCCCTCCTCGTGGACCTCGATCAACCCCTTCGACCCTAGCTCGTCCAGGTACTTGACCAGCCTGTCGTGGGAGAGGTTGGCCTTGTACAGGATGTGGGTCGGTTTCGCGTCCCCCATCTCTTGGATCGCGTTGAGGATGTCCAAGTTGATTCGGAGGGGGCTCCTCTGCTTCTCAGCCTGCCCCAACCCTTCCACTCCTAAGGAGGAATGCGAAAAGTGAGACAAACCCCAGGAACTGCACCGCCGTCCCGGTCAGGAATAGGAACTCGGAAAGGGTGACCACCGACACCAGGAGGACTACGTGGGCAGCCATGATTAGAAGGAAAGCCACGAGGACGAGCAGAGAGAACCTGCTCGGCGACCTCGAATGGATCAGCGCCCCCTGGAAGACCACGAACCCCAGCAGGACAAGCACGACAAAATAACTGACGACAGCATAGCGGTACACCCCAAAGACGTCGACCGCCCGGGGGGCCGCCACCAACGCAACGAGACCCATCACGACGGCTTTGCTCGACCTGCGCCATGCCAGCGTGGCGTACCCGACCGCAAACACAAGGTAGGCGACCATCTGCAGCGACAGGTAAGCGAAGGTCTCCACGACGGCGAGGATTTTGGAAAGGAACTGCTGCAACAGGGTCTGTCCCACCACTGCCGAGGTTCCTGCCTCGATCAGAAGCCCGACTCCCAACAACATGAACCCGAAGGCGATCGAATCAAGCACCGGATTGTCGGCCACATGCCTGAACTTGTAGGCATAGTAGCTGGTGAGGAAAGCCACCACCGCGCTGCAGACGTTCAGGATGAAAACGAGGAGCGGCCCCAGGGCCATGAGGCGGCTTCGCAGCCCAAAAGTTGTTTAAACTTTTGGACCATGCGTCTGGACGCAAAGTCCTGACGTTTCCTTCCGCCCCAGTAAATACTCTGGACGCGCTCTAATGGTCGACCGAAAATGAACACAAGAACGAAGAAAATAGCAGTCGCAACCACACTCGGGACCTTCGCGGTCCTGGCCATCCTACTCGCCTTCCCAGTCATGGCAATGACAGCACAGGCCCAATCGGGCGCCAACCCACAGCAACTCCTCCAGAACCCCAACAGGGCCACCCCCGATAGGATCAGCTACTCGGTGGGCCAGACCATCACCCTCACCAGCATCGCCGGTGGATACCGCGAAGCCGGGAATCCGTCAGTCAACGGGTCAGCATCATGGACACTCACCCTCCAGGTCACTGGGGTCTTCTCCAGGGGCTACTCCCTGACCATCACCGGAGGCTCCTTCGACATCAATGGCACCACATTCACAGTCTCAGGCGGCTCTGCTGAAATGGGCCCCTACGGGTTCCACATGGTCGGCCAGGGACAGGCCGGAACGGCCAGCTTCCTGTTCGGCTTCAGAGACCTAGGCAAGTTCGGTAACTCCAACTACGCCATCGTAGGTGTCGACCTGAACGCGGGCTCGTCTCAATGGCTGTCGCGGCTGCTCGTAACCGTGACCGTTTCGTAGCCAGGCGTGGACCGCGCGTCCCCGCCTCTCCCTTTTTTGATCCCGATTCACACATCGAAATTCTCTAAAGGCGCAGGATAGGGTCTCCCGCGGAGAGAATGAGTTCAGCCAGAGTCAGGAAGACCCTGGACAGGCTGGCCTACGCGTCATTGGTCCTGGACATCTGCATAGCTGTGGTCACGAGCCTCAGTCTGCTCGGCTCAAGCGGAACCCAGAAGTTCCTGGTCCCGATCAGCTACCTTCTGACAATCGTGGTAATCCTTTCCGTCATCATGTTCGTCGTCCTCCTACTGCTGAAGGTGAAGGAAGGACAGCTCCCGAAGCTCTAAGAGTCCGCCTCAACGTCAGATTAATACATAGGACGAAGGTCCGCAGCCCGCGTTGAATTACCGAAGGCTCGGCAGCGCCGGGATCAAGCTGAGCGAGCTCTCCCTCGGCGCTTGGGTCACCTACGGGGGCCAGGTCGGAGAGGAGATGGCCACGAAGTGCATGGCAAGGGCCTTCGAGCTGGGGATGAACTTCTTCGACAACGCCGAGGCCTACGCCCACGGCAACGCCGAGACAGTGATGGGGAACGTGATCAAGAAGCTTGAATGGAAGC
>DATFYS010000193.1:0-8573 GCA_035314885.1 Nitrososphaerales archaeon
AATTCAACCTTTACCATGCTCGGTCTCAGAACCTGGCCTCTGAATGTGAACCCCGGGCGTAGCTCCTCAATCACGATGTCTTCCTTCTTCGACTTCCCCTGCACCTTCTCCACCGCTTCTTGAAGTTCGGGGTTGAACGGCTTCCCCACACATTCTATCCTCTGGATTCCGGCGGACTCCAGGGCCGTAAGGAACTTCCTCTCGACCATCAGGAAACCCTCCTTGAGTTCGCCGCTCACATCGCCTTCGTCCAAGTGCTTGATCGCCAGCTCGAGCTCGTCAAAGACGACCAGCAGACGACCGGCTAGACCCCGAAGCGCCGACTCCCCGGCCTCCTTCGCCTCCTTCTCCGCCCTCTTCCTGTAGTTCTCCAGGTCTGCCTGGGCGTATTTCAGACGGGTGAGAATGTCTTCGCTCCTCTTCTTCTCCTGTGCCAGCAGGTCGTCTACCGAGGGTCCGGAGCTCTCTCCCGGTTTTGCTTCATTCAATGGTTTCTTCTCTACTGACAATAAGACACCTTCTTCGACGTCAGACCTGGCGTTCGCTCTCCCCAATTTAAAGAAAACTGAGGATCCGCGGAAATATCGGGGGCCGAGGGTAAATGGAGGTCCTCGGTGGGCTTCTTAACCCCCCATTTCATTCGCCGACCCATGGGCGACCCCGACGAATCGAGGAAGATGCAGGAGAGGCTCCTGCGTTCCGAGAGGGACAACAGGTACCTCCGCAAGGACTCGGACCAACGCAAGGTCATGGAGGAGGTCTTCGACAGGGCGACCCTACTCACCATTGAAGGCCTGATCGCTCGAAAGGAGATCGGGGACCTCAACGGGGTAGTCAGGGCAGGGAAGGAAGCCCGCGTCTACTGGGGGGTCGACCAGTCTGGAGGCCCTGTGGCCGTCAAGATCTATCTGGTCTCCTCGTCCGACTTCAGAAAGCGTATGGGGTACATCGCCGGCGACCGCAGGTTCGGGAACCTCCCATCCGGCTCCAGGGAGATCATCAACCTCTGGGTCCGAAAGGAGTTCAAGAACTTGCAGCTTGCAGATTCGGCCGGAGTCAGAGTTCCCAAGCCTATCGCCTTCCACAAGAACGTGTTGATCATGGAGTACATCGGGAGCCCGCCCGAACCAGCACCGATCTTCGCCGAAACGGAAGTCGACGAAGAAGACTATGACTGGACATTCGAGATGATAACTCACCTCCATAACAAAGCGAAGCTCGTGCACGCCGACCTCTCGGAGTTCAACGTCTTCAAGACCGACCACGAGAAGGTTCTCTTCGACATGGGCTCCGCAGTCCTTACCTCCCACCCCCAGGCCGACGAATTCCTAAGACGAGACGTCAACAACATGGTCAGGTTCTTTAGGAAGCGGGGAATAATCAAAGAGGATACCGAGTACTGGATGGGGAAGTTGAGCAGTTGAGTTTCGAGCAAGTTGTGCGCATACCCGTCGAACGCGTCGGGGTCGTAATCGGGAAGGAAGGGGGCGCCAAGAGGCACCTGGAGAGGGAGCTTGGGGTCAAACTCAAGGTAGACAGCAAGGAAGGCTTGGTGACGGTCAGCACTGAGAATGCGGAGGAGGGGGACCCATTCTCGGCAACCAGGGTCATAGAGGCCATAGGGCGAGGGTTCTCCCCGCAGCGCTCATTGCGCCTCCTAGAAGAGGGAGCCGTCCTGGAGGTCATCGACCTGCGAGACTACGCAGGGAGGAGCACCAACTCCCTTGAAAGGATCCGCGGCCGGGTCATAGGCCTGAAGGGGAAGTCTCGGCGGGTCATCGAGGAGCTAACCCGTTGCTACCTATCGGTCTACGGCAGGACCGTATCCATAATCGGGGAGGCTTCAGAAGTCCAGCTCGCTGCGGAAGCTGTTCGGTCACTGGCTACCGGGAGCCAGCACAGGACCGTCTACAACACCCTGCAGAAAGCCAGGACCAGGCGCAAGATGGAGAAGATGTTCCTCTGGGAAGGGACGTCCCCTGAAACCATGGCCGAGAAAATCAAGAAAATGGAGGGTTAGCATATATCCGCATCACGCCGATACCCGCGGGGCGGGGACGTTCACTCGATGAATCATTGTAATGTCAGTGTCAGGCACATTCTGCCTATCCAGGGAGGTGGTGCCCACTGAGCAACAAGACTTCATTCGCGGAGATCTCGCCCTCAGAATTCTTTCTACCGTAACCGCGACCTAGCCGGGTTCACCAACCCCGCCAGGGCATTGTACATGGCTGTCCGAGAGCTCGTGGAGAACTCCCTGGACGCCGCCGAAGGGGCAGGGACCCTCCCCGAAGTCTACGTGAGGATCATCGGCGAGGGGGCCCCCGACCTCCCCGACCCGAAGCCCTATCGTCTCACTGTGATCGACAACGGCCCCGGGGTCGCCCCCCAGCACGTCCCCAGCGCCTTCGGGAAGGTCTTCTACGGCTCCAAGTACGTCCTCCGCCAGTCCCGGGGGATGTTCGGGCTCGGAGGTACAATGGCCATCCTCTATGGGCAGGTGACGACCAACAGACCCGTCGTGGTCACCGTCTCGGACGGGAAGAGGAGGCACTCCTACCAGATGATGATCGACATCGGAGAGAACCGCCCGATGGTCCTGAAGCACAATGTGAGCGAAGCCAACGGGACCACCGGGACCAGGGTCGACCTCACGCTCGAAGGAGACTATCCGAGGGCGTCCCAGAAGATTGGCGACTATTTCAAACAGACCGCCCTTGTGGCGAGCTACGTCAACCTCACCTTCGTGGACCCGACCGGCCTAGTGGCCTTCTACGAGAGGGCGACTACCTCCATGCCACCTGCTCCGAAGGAGACTCTCCCTCATCCTCACGGAATCGACGTTGAGGCTTTCAAAAGAATGGTCAAGATGACAGATGAGAAGACGATGGAGCGGTTCATGGGAAACAAGCACTTCCATCGTGTGGGTGACACAATCGCGAACAATTTCCTTCGTTTTGCAGGGGTCAGTCCCAAGTTGTCGCCAAAGAGGCTCAACAATAACCAGGTGGTCGCCATGGTGGACGCGCTGCAGCGCTTCCCCGACTTCTTGCAGCCGGACGCCGCGGTCCTTTCGCCTGTCGGCGAAGAAATCCTCCTCGCTGGGATGAAAAAGGAGCTCCAGCCTGAGTTCGCCACCGTAGTAACGAGGCCACCCTCGTCCTACTCTGGGTTCCCGTTCTTGGTGGAGGTCGGAATGGCCTACGGAGGTAGGGTCCTTCAGCCCGGGCAGAAGCTGTTCAGGTTCGCCAACAGAATCCCGCTCCTCTACGACGAGAGCAGTGACGTGTCCTTCGTGGTCCTCAACCAAGAGGTCGATTGGCGGAGGTACCACGTCCCCCCCGACGCCCCCGTAGCGGTCCTGACTCATGTTGCTTCGACCCGCATCCCCTACAAGACCGTCGGGAAGGAGTATATCGCCGACAGGCCGGAAATTCAGAGGGAGATTAGGAACGCGGTCAGGGAGGCCCTGAGAAGGCTCAGCATCTTCCTCTCGAGGAAAGGAACTGCGGAGGCGGTCCAGCGGAAGATGAACATCTATGGAAAGTACCTTCCCCTGATAGCGCAGTTCTCACAGGAGCTTGCGGGGAAGAAGAGGCCGCCGGACTACAGCAAGCTCATGGGTGAAGCTGAGGTTCAGGAGGAAGCGGAGAGACCCGACCAGGGAGCGGCGGAAGGGGTCCCCGACGTTGACGTTCAGGCAGGGAGCGGAGATGAAGATGAGCAAAAAACGATCGACCAGTACGGCGGAAGCTAGGAAGAGCAGCGCCCAGGCGTTGCTGAAGACCCTCGGGGAGGGGGTCTACGACGACCTGGACGAGGGGAAGTTCCCCAGCCTGACCCTCGCCAGCCGCTCGGTCCGCAACATCGTCTACGACAAGAGGCTCCAGCAGTTCGTCCTGGGACCCACCACTGTAAAGAAGTCCTCCTCTAACATCAAGCACATCCGGCCGTTCACCCAGCTGGTCTGGCTGGCGTCCTTCGCCAAGAAGCTGGTCGACGAAAAACGCACCTCGACCCTGAGAGACGTCTTCTACTCCGCCCAGGCCTTCAACGTCGAGTTCCAGGACCAGGCCGAATCTGACGAGCTGATCACCGATCTGGAGGTCCTGATGCAGATGGCGCGGGAGGGGATGAACATCTACCCAGAAGAGAGGAGCGCCATCTTCGGCAACATGACCATCGAATACACCGTCCCAGGCTATGAAGGAAAGCAAGCGGACCTTTCTGCGAACCCTGACGGTGTCATGATAGGCCCCGCCCTCACGACGGCGGAGTTCGTGAACACCGGAGCGAAGATCGTCTTAGCTATCGAGAAGGGCGGCCTGTTTACCCGGTTCATCGAGGAGAGGGTGCACACGAAGTACAAGGCCCTGCTGATCAACACCGCGGGCCAGCCCCCGAGATCGACGCGGTATCTGATCAGGCGGCTGAACCAGGAACTTGGGCTCCCGGTCGGAATCCTCTGCGACGCCGACCCCTGGGGGGCTCACATCGCGATGGTGATCAAGTCCGGTTCGGCGAATTCGGCCCATCTCCGGGAGCTCACGACTCCCGCGGCAGTATGGCTTGGGGTGACGGCCAACGACATCATCAAGTACAAACTGCCGTCTGACAAGCTGACAGAGATCGACATCAAACGTCTCCATGAGCTGAAGGAGGACCCCCGCTATACCGATAGGATGTGGCACGAGGAGCTGGACACCTTCCTCAGGATCAAACGGAAGAGCGAGCAGGAAGCCTTTGCGAGATACGGGCTCAGCTACATCGTCGATAAGTATCTGCCTGAGAAGCTCAAGCTGCTGAAGAACGCCTGAGCCGGCTCTGAACGGCTTCGCTCCTGAGTTCCTTTATGGCGTCCGACGCGACCCATCTCGCGGCTGGGCTCTTCAGCTTCGATATCTCCTTCGCCGCTACCAGTGCCTCCCTGTTAAGGCGCACGTTCCTCTTGCCTATCTGACGCAGTGCCCAGTTGACCGCTTTCTTCACGAAGTTCCTTTCGTCTGTGGCGCCTTTCTCGATGAGTTCAAGGAAGGAGACGAATGCCTTGTCATCTGCTTTCTTGTCGTGCACCGCCAGAGCTGCCATCAGCGCGAATCCTGCCCTCTTCACGAATTCAGGCTCCCGTCCGGCCCACGCCGATGCCTTGCCATAGGCGAGCCTCGTCCTGTCGAAGAGGTTGCTGCAGCACTGGTCGCAGACGTCCCACGAATCGAAGTCCCGTACCCATTTCTCCATCTGCGCCTCAGTCACCTTCCCGGGTTCATCCACCATGGGAGCCAGGAGCCTTGCTTCATGTATCCCCGACTCCCAGAGAGCCAGGGCCAGGGCATGGTCCTTCCCGAGCTTTTTCGCCAGGCCCCTGATGGTGGGGACTGAGACCCCCAAGGTGTTCTTGGAGGATATCCCAAACCTCGCCATCCCTTTCACAGCGGCGGGGCTCCCATGAGACTTCAGTTCCCTGAGAACCGATTCCGCGTCCACGGCTGCCTCTCGTTCCAAAGAAGTTCTAAATACCCTTCTCCGATTGCGTCGGTTGAACCCGGATGGGGACAGTTGAACCGGAGCAGTCGCGTGTAGACGCTCTAATCAGGCTCATGGGGCTGGTAGTCTTGGGATTTGGAGCCGCCCTTCTCTATTTCACCTATTCCGACGGAGCCGTCTCCGGGGTGGCTGGCGAAATCATCACAATCAACTACGCCCTCGGGATCCTTCTCCTGGTGGTCGGCCTCTTCGCCGTCCTCGCGAAGTTCAAGTGACCTGAATGCCTGCAAAAGTCGCCATAGCTGGCGTGGGCAATTGCGCCGCCGTCTTCGCCCAGGGGCTAAAATTCTACTCGGGGGGGAAGACCAACGGGCTCTGGCACCCACGGGTCGCCGGCCTCAAACCGAATGACATCGAAATCGTCGCAGCGTTTGACATCGATCCCCGGAAGGTGGGGCTCGAATTCTCCGTTGCCGCCTTCGCGCCTCCCAACGTTGCAAGGAAGTACCTCGAGCTGCCAAAATCACGGGTCCGCGTCTCTCCTGGGATCTCCAAGGGCGACCTGGCCCCCCACCTGAAGGGAGTGAAACCTGACGCCGTCGATACCGACGAAGTGGCCCGTCGCCTCAAGCAGGCGGGGGCTGAAATCTTCCTCAACCTGATTTCGTCTGGGTCGGACTCATCCTCGGAAGAGTACGCGAAAGCCGCCCTCAAGGCTGGGTGCGCCTTCGTGAATTGCACCCCTACCCTGCTGCTGAAGAGAAACGCGCTAGTCGCCTCCTTCAAGAGGGCCAAGCTCCCCCTCGTCGGGGACGACCTGATGAGCCAGTTCGGGGGAACCGCCTTCCACAGGGGGCTCCTGGCGTTCATGGTCGGCCGAGGAGTGAAGGTTTCGAAGAGCTACCAGCTAGACGTCGGAGGCGGTTCCGAGACCCTGAACACCATCGACGAGGCGATAAAGATGGCAAAGCGCACGGTGAAGACCACCTCCGTCGCGACCGAGGTCCCCTACAAGTTCGAGACCGTAGCCGGGACGACCGACTACGTCGACTACCTGGGGAACGACAGGACCAGCTACTTCTGGTTCGAAGGTAGTGGGTTCATGGACTCGGGCATTTCTGTCGACATATACCTGCGCTCATCCGACGGGGCCAACGCCGGCAATGTCCTGTTCGACGTACTCAGGGCCACCTACAGGTCTATGTTATCCAAGAACCTGACCCATGTGAAGGAGATCTGCGCCTACGGCTTCAAGTCTCCGCCGGAGAAATGCGTACTCGACGAGGCGTATTCGAAGTTCGCCGCCCACTTCTTGGTCTAGTCAATCTCCTGGCACCTGCACCTTTCCAGTATACGGTTGCTGGTCTTACTTCGGCCTGTCCCAGTCGCCCCATCGCATCCAGTGTCTGGCGTGCCTCATTCCCCAGACTACCCATTCGAGGCCTATGATCAGGGCCGCGATGACCAGAGATACTATGGTGACTATGACGTTCTGGAAGATTGAGAAGCCGTTTGACCAGTAAAGGGCGTAGAGGAGTATGAAGACAAGCCATGCGATGACGGTGAGGAGTGTCCCGACTATCGGGAGCATTGGTTTGTGCATCTCCCATTGCTCGTCCCAGGTGTGGCTCTTGTCGCCTTCTTTCTCGGACATGATCCACGTGCGAAAGCGGCCGCTATTTAATGCGGCGGGGCAATTGCCACCGCTGGGAACTACTGGGGCGGAAGTCAGACTCCCCTTTGCACGTCCCTGAGATGGTACAGCGACGTGGCGGACAGGTAAAGGAAGTAGCTCCCAAGGAGTAGGAATACGTCATACAGGATCGGAACAGCCAGAGGTATTGTCACTATCAGAAGGATGAAACCGATTCCGACAAACTCGAGGTACCTCCTCATGTAGCGGTTGTGCACTCTGATTCCGCTCAAAAGTAGTGCGGCGACTCCATAGGCAAGCGTGGCCGGGAGAAGGAAGAAAGTCAGATTCGCAAGGATCGTATTCCCCAGGACAAGTGATCCGAGGAGGTTCAGGAGAATGGATGCGGGAGCACCGACTATGGCGACCAGTTTCAACTTCTCCCACCCCAGGCTGTCCCTGTGGAAGAAGTCAAGCTCCCTTGCCGCCCGAATGTTTCTGTCGATGAAGACAACCGAAACGAGAATCAACAATATGGCGAGGATCACCGTCACCACGTCAGCTAGAACACCAATGATTGCAGTGGGCGGAGGCAAATCGTTAAACAGAATCTGGGTATCGTTTGGAACTATCCACGCGGCCAACACCAGGGCAGTCCAGAGTGCACGGCTCCTGAAGATCGGGTCGTTGAACGCCTTCCTGAACTGCAGCGCCCTGTAGGCTCCGAATGCCAGGATCGCTCCCGCGACCAGGAACGAGATTATGTCGGTGGTCAGATAGAAGTCAATGGACATGTGGTGCGACCTCCATTCCTGTCTTTGAGATTGAGAAGCCGAAGTACCCGTGTATCGGCGGCAGCCCGATCATTTTCTTCACAAGGAAAAGCGGAGTCACGGCCAGTCCCTCTCGGTACAGGCTCATCTCGATGACCCCGTCGAAGAGCTGCTCCATGGTCGTCAGGGTGTTGGGAGTGTGCATTCCGTCCTCGGCCAGTGCCAACAGCACCGAATCCTGCTGCTTCACGTCAGAAAGAAGACCTGACCAAAAGGCGTACATCGACTCCAGGGGATTGAGGACAAGCAAAGGAGACATCACGTCGGTTGTTACCCTGACGCGCCGCTCCTTGTATCTGTGAACCGTATCCTTGATGTTGAACGATATGGAAGTAACGTCTCTAAGGTCGCACTTCACCTGCGATCCTGAGCTGGCTATCCAATCGGGAGCCCTCTGGGGAGGTATGCCGACCCCTTTCATGTCGCGCTGCACGTCGGCGACCGAACGATGGGTGGCGTAGAGGCAGAAGTCCCCCTGGGCCAATCCCGAGTTGACGAACCAGTATCCCAAGGCCTCCTTCCCTACCCCGGGGGGTCCTATCACCAGGATTGAGGACCTGTCAGGGTAACCGCCGTCTTCCAGCAAATGGTCTAGGGAAGGTACCCCGGTGGAGACCAAACAT
>DATFYS010000194.1:0-8204 GCA_035314885.1 Nitrososphaerales archaeon
TCCGCGACTTCTTCAGAGAGCAGAAGCTCCTTCAGTCCTTCATGGAGGACGAAACCGAACACGTTCACGGCGTCGACTAGAAGGGCCATGCCGGACCGGAAAACAGCAGCCGTTCAATCCGAATTCAAGATTAGGAAAGCATCAGAAGCCGACCTCGCCATCCTGGCGAAGCAGCGGAACTCGATGTTCAAGGAAATGTTCCCTGACCTCCAACTTGATTACAAAGGGTACGAAAGGCGGTTCAAGGCCTGGGCCCGGGGGATGCTCAGGAAGAAGAAACTCATTCCATTCGTCATCACAGACGCCACGGGAAGGCCGGTCGCGGGAGGGAGCCTCTGGCTCAGGGAGAACCTGCCCTCGCCGAGATATCGGGGAACACTTCAGCCGTACCTGATGTCCATGTTCACCGAAACTGCTTACCGGAGAAAGGGGCTGGCCACGATGATTGTTAAAGAGGCCATTGAATGGTCAAAGAAAAACGGTTACTCCAGGCTAACCCTGCACGCGAGTGAAATGGGTGAACCAGTCTACGCCAAGCAGGGATTCGAAAGAACGACGGAGATGAGGCTCTTTCTCGACACGTCCCACCTTGGGGCACCGGCTCCTCCTCACCCATCACGACATTAGTGGTGACTCTGTATCATGTGGCCGAAGAGGGAAGGTCGTCCCGCTCTTAAATAACCGTCCGGACACCAACATGGACGTTGGCATTCTGTCCCAACTGCGGCAAGGAAGTTTCACCTCAAGCAGTCACCTGCCCCAACTGTGGGCATCCTCTCACCCAGCAACAGCAAATGGCGAGTCCTCAAAGCCAGAACGCTTCCAAACTCGGGAGCATCAAGACCTACCTGCTCGTGGCGCTCATTTTCGATATCTTTGCAGTGATCGGGTTCGCATTAGGGGCTCTTTTCTTCCTCGCCCTGCTTTTCATTCCATTCGTTGGCATCTTCGGCCTGATCTTCATCGTCCCCTTCATCCTTTCAATCCTCGTCCTCACCAGGATCTCGTCGATGAGGTCAGCAGCGGAGAGTGGCGACATCGCCAAGCTGAAGCAGCTCAATTCAGTGGGCTGGGCGATCATAGCGCTCCTGTTCGCCGGCGTCATACCAGGGATCATGATGCTCGTCGCAAACGGGCCGATCAACGAACTGTCTTAGTCGCAAGCGCATCATCTCAGACTTCCCAGTCCAGGCTAGTGCAGCCGCTGAATCGCGCGTAGCCTAATGAGACGTCTTTCCTTTCCCTGACCGACACCAATCTTAAATAGCGTGAAAGGTCATTTTTTCCAAATGGCGCTATTCGGCGACATTGGGACCGTCTTCCTCATGGGCCTGGTTGGCGTCATGTTCACCGTCCCTGTTGTTGTCTTCCCGAAACTCTTCGGCCCCAAGCGCCCCAACCCGATCAAGAACGCACCTTTCGAGTGCGGCCAGGTTCCCGTCGGGGCTGGGAAGATGCACTACATGATGCAGTACTACGCTTACCTCCTGATGTTCATCGTCTTCGACGTCCTTGGCATGTTCCTCTACGCGTGGGCCGCAGCCTACCAGCCCCTCGCGCTGGGGCTATCTTCTGACTGGATGATCACACTTTTCATCGGCATGCTGTTCATCCCAATGGGCTACGCCCTGGTCCTCGCCGGGAGGCGCGAGCTCTGGTAGCCCAGCAGGCTCCGGTCCAGAAGTCAGGGACCTTCCAGGTTCTCGTTGGGAGGGTGAACGACGTCCTCCAGTATTACATCGGCGACCCGATGAGGTACGTCGCCAACTGGGGGAGGCTCTACTCCCTTTGGCCGGTACACCTCGAAACGGCGTGCTGCGTCCCCCCCGACACCGTCATTCTTGGGGACAACAAGCTGATTTCCGAATACAAGCAAGGAGACATAATCACCGGCGTCACCGGCCGCGCCGAGGTCAAACAGACCTTCGACCATCAATACAACGGAATGCTTGTCGAGGTGACCGGCCGCGGGATGCTGCCTCTCCTCCTCACGCCCGAGCACCCCGTCCTAACATCCTCGCGCTTCGTCCGCAGCGGCAAGGGCGAATACCTCCCCGGAATCACCTGGAAGAAGGCCGGGGACCTCGTCAGCTCGCCTCCTGTCAAGGTGGGCGGCCGCTTCGTCTTCCCCACGAAGGCCCACGACTGCCTCCTGATCCCCCGGGTGAAGGGCTACGTGAACCTACAAACGATCCCCCTGGCACCCTACGCGACGAGCCGGGGTTTGGCCATCGTCAAGGGCCGCGGGGAGAACCCTCCTCTGGAGTTCCCCCTGACCGAGGAGACGGCGTGGCTTCTCGGAGTCTATGTCGCCGAAGGTTGGACCACCGAGAACCATGACGTGTTCTTCTCACTTAGGCGGCACGAGCGCTCCCTGGCCCGACAGGTCTCGAGAAAAGTCCGAGCCCTCGGGTACTCGCCGCAGATAAAGGAAAGGGAGACAGCCCTCGTCGTCAGGTTCTCGTCTAGCATCCTCGCGCGAGCCCTCAGGGAATGGTGCGGCCACTTGGCCGAGAACAAGAAGATCCCCGACTTCGTCCTCTACCACAGGAGGAGCAGTATCCTGAGCTCCTTCCTGAAAGGCTACCACCTGGGCGACGGAAACGTGACGAAAGACAAGCGCGGCCCTACCTTCGACCGTGCCAGCACCACTTCGAGGATCCTTGCCCTCCAGATTCAGCTGGCCTACGCCCGCTTCGGGCTCTTCGCCAGGGTCCGCAGGGAACCCCGCGAGGGAACCGCTCTGATCCAGGGTCGGCTTGTCAAGACGCGCGACGCCTATTCCATCTGGCTCCTGAGCTCAAAGAGGAAGGTCGCCGATTTCCGCGTCACATCCGAGCACATCGTCGTCCCCATCAGGAGGATCTCGAAGGTGCCTTACTCCGGCCGCGTCAACAACCTGGAGACCTCTGACAACACCTATCTTGTTTCGAACGCCGTCGTCCATAACTGCAGCGTCGAGGTGGGGGCTGCCGCCGGGGCCAGGTTCGATTTCGAAAGGTTCGGCACGTTGGAGGCCTGGGGTTCCCTGCGCGCATGCGACCTGATCATCGTCATGGGAACCGTGACCCGCAAGCTCGCCCCGCGACTGAAGATGATCTACGACCAGATGGCCGAACCCCGCTATGTGATAGCCATGGGGGCCTGCAGCATAACGGGCGGACTCTACTTCGACTCCTACAACGTCCTCCGAGGGATCGACGACCTCATCCCGGTGGACGTCTATGTCCCCGGGTGTCCACCCAGGGCCGAGGCCCTCATGCAGGGCATCATCCTCTTGCAAGAAAAGATCCGCAGGTCTCCGTCTCTGAGCGGCAGGTGACCCAGCAATGAGTCAGACCGGCGCTCCCGCACCTGCGCCCAAGCCTCCGGCCGCGGCCCCTGCAAAGCCCGAACCCATCCGCGCCAAGGACCTTGCCTCGAAGATCACCTCCAGGTTCCCCGACACCAAGGTCGACTGGATGAAGGAAAGGCGCCTGAAGGTGACCACAAGCCCTTCGAAGATCAAGGACGTCGCACTTTTCGTCCGGGACGAGCTCGGCTTCAACCACATCAGCACCGTCAGCGGGGTCGACTGGATCGCGAGGAACCAGCTTGAAGTCGTCTATTTCGTCGGCTCGGTAAGGGCTGGGTGGACAGACTTCATCGTCGCAGTAGCGGAGCTTGTCCCCAGAGACAACCCGGTGGTCCCGACCCTCATCGAGGTCTGGACCGGCGCTGATTACAACGAGAGAGAGACTCATGAAATGTTCGGCATCAACTTCAGAGGCCACCCAAGCCAGGCCCACCTCCTGCTCCCGGAGGACTGGAACGACCTCCCTCCTCTTCGCAAGGACTACGTCTCACCGGGGCGATGAGATCATGACAGTGGAGTCAGAATACCAGCCTGAAGCCGACAGGATCATGGCCGTGTCGCTCGGCCCTCAGCATCCCGGCGCCGGCCACTTCCGGATCAAGCTCTGGCTGGACGGGGACTACCTCGTCCGCTCCGAGCCGGATCCCGGCTACGTCCACCGTGGCGAGGAGAAGATGGGAGAATACCGCAACTACATCCAGAACGTCCCCCACCTTGAGCGCCCGGTCATCCTAGACAGCTCAAACATCCTTCTCCCATACGCACTCGGAGTCGACGAACTGATGGGGAACGTAGTCCCTCCCCGCGCCCAATATCTGCGGACTATCATGTCCGAGGCCAACCGGATCATCTCCCACATGTACTACATCGGCATCATGGGGATATTCGTGGGCCATTCCACCCTGACCGAATGGGGGATGGGAGACAGGGACTTTTGGATCGACTTCGCGGAGAGGATAGGAGGCGCTCGTGTCACCTTCGCATACATCATCCCAGGCGGGGTAAGGAACGACATCCCGGACTTCGCCATCGAGAAAGGGTTGCAGACCTGCGACTGGTTCGAAAAGAGGATGGACGAATACGAGAAGATCTTCATGAGAAACCCGTTATGGATGCAGCGGTCGCAGAAGGTGGGGGTCCTCTCCGCCAGCGACGCCCTCGACCTCGGCGCTACGGGGAACGTCCTTCGCGCCTCCGGAGTCAAGCACGACCTGAGGAAGGACGAGCCCTACTGCGCCTATCCCGAGCTCGACTTCGACGTGCCCGTCCTGAAAGACGGTGACTCCTGGTCGCGGCTGGAGGTCGCAATGCTTGAGATGCGCGAGTCTGTCAAGATTATCCGCCAGTGCCTGAAGAAACTCCCTCCTGGACCGGTGCGGCTCAAGCTCGGCCCCCAGCCGAGGGTCCCGCCAGGCGAGGTCTACTCCAGGACGGAAGCCGCGAGGGGAGAGATGTCCTACCACATCATAAGCGACGGATCTCCGCGGCCGTACCGCCTGAAGATTGGGACGCCCTCTTTCAAGAACCTGAGGGTCATTCCTCACCTGCTGAAGGGAGTTCACATCGCAGACATCCCCGTTATCTTCTGGGGTTTGAATTATTGGCCTGTCGAGGCAGACCGATAATTACAACTTCCGAGCCTGATAACTCAAACATTTTCACGTCCCACGGTCCGCCAGCAAATGACCTGTCACTTCATTGCTTCTTGCTGAGCATTCCTGCTTAGCACCCTCGATGAAGCGCTCGACGTCTTCTCTTGTCTTGGATTTCATCGCCTCGTGTTTTCTCAAGATCAAGGCACGCGCATCCCTAGATGGTGAACGATGATAGTCGATTGCGGCTGCCGCTCTTGCGACTTTCTCCTGATGTCTAACTTGGAGTCGTCCGAGCAAGCCCAGAACATCCTTCGCCCTCCGGATTACTAGCCTCGAAATCCTCCCTTCCAGATCGTAGCCGAGTCGGCTTAGCTCTTGTTCGAAGGTGTCCAATTTTGAGTAATATCCAAGCTCGGCTAACAAATGCTTGATTCGGATAAGGACCGCATCGTTCGTGTTCGATAGCGAGAGTTCGAAACCGCCACCCTTTCCCTTCCTATGAAAGTAAATCGAGCCTTCGGCATCAAAGAATCCCGACAGAAAAGCAATGAAGGTGGCTGCTGAGCGCCCACACTCCTCAATGGCTGTCTCCAAGGTTCGGAAAAGGAAGTCGAAACTTCGATTCAAGTCGACTTCTAGGCTCCATTCGTAACCTCCTATCCTCACTGCTCTTGGATACTTGTGGACATATCCATAGGCCTTGAACAAGTTTGCAAACAGTTCCGCCATTGCCGGGTGGGTGGTAGAGGTGCGGACTCTAATCGCGCGGCCATGCCTTATCACCTGGCAATCCCCTTTGACGAAACCTGTGAGATACGCCGCGTCTGACTCAGACCCGTCAAAGGCATGCTTAGGGTGCTTGGAGACCGCTAAGATTTGTGCCTCGACTTTGTCCCTCAATCCAAGTCCTCTGCCTTTCAGGTGATTCCATACCGTAACCGGGTTCACCTTCTTGTTCGCAATCTGCTTCAATGACTGTCCTGCCTGGTACCTCCTAACCCAGTCGTCAACCATGCCTGGGGTGACCTTCCTAACATGCTCCGCCGGATCCCTCCGTGGAATCCCATTCTTCTTCAGCTGATACAGTACTGTCGATTCGGCGACTTTCGGGGTCTTGTACTTCAGCCCGTAGGCTCTTGCGATCTTGGCTGCAGAAAGCTTCTCGACAAGGTACAGCCTCTCCAGGTCCTCCTTCGTCGGAGGCCAGGCAAGGGCGTCAGGCATTGAATGAGGATTTGGTTTTGCTATTTAGCGACCAACACGGATTGAAAACCTACGGGACGAAGGCCGGTTTCTCGCTCTTCCTGAGAAGGAAAACCCCGCCGATTATCAGGGCTCCTCCTGCCAGCTGGATCGGGGTGACCTGTTCCGACAGCACAAAGAAGGCGAAGGTCGCCCCAAAGACTGTCGAGAGCGAGTAGGTCAAGATCATCCTGATCGCTCCCAACCGCTGGAGAGAGGCCACGAAGAAGTACGTCGCACCGGCAAATGCCAGCACGAGTGCCGCAAGGACTACCAGGTCGTTCGACGAGAACCTGAGGGGGTAGCCCGTCAGGAGGACCACCGCTGTCACAATGCCGCCTCCGATCAGGTTCCTGAACTTGCTCAGCATCGGGACGCTGTACCTCTTGGTCGCCGCCACGATGAAATTGTTCTCCAGTCCCCACCCGACCGTGGACGCAAGTATCAGCAGGTTCCCTGCGAGGCCCTGCAGGAACTGGACGTGGGCCAGGTCGAGGTTGGTCGAGACGATTACGATGCCGGCGACGATTGGGATCCCCCTGGCTGCCTGGGACCTGCTGAGCCTCTCCCCGAACGCAATGAATGCCACCATGGTCGTGAAAAGTATCTCCCCATTAGCCAGGAGTGCTGCGTTAACCGCTGTGGTCTGGTTGAGGCCTACGGTCCAGAGGATTGGTGCCACAGCAGCACCCACCACAGCGATGAACAACAGGTACGGGAGGCTCCCGCGTGTCGGCTTTACCTTGGGCTTGTAGAACAGAAGTAGGAACCCCGAGAGCAGTATCCCGATACCGGAGATGGCGTAGGGCCCGTTGTCATTCAGGAGCAGCTTGACCAGAGTGGGCACCGCGCCTGAGCAGAGTGAGCAGATTAGCGCGTACACGTACCCTCGGCCCGGCTCATCTCTCGCGTCGTTCGTCAAGGTGGATGTTTCCCGCAACCCTCGGAAACTATCCCTTAAATCGGCCTCGAATCGGCGAGCGTCGCAATGCCCACGGACGAGGAGATACTGGAAGAGTTAAGGAAAATTCGGGAGCTCCTAACCGCGAAGCCCGCACCTCCAGCGCCACCAGCACCAAAAGGGATACCGGCCGAGTTCAAGGCCTTTCTTCAGAATTACAAGGTTCTGGGCCTTGCCGTCGCCTTCATCCTCGGCCTTTACCTCGGCCAGCTCATACAGGGACTTGTCAACGACATGATCATGCCGGTCGTCACCATCGCCACGGGCGCCGGGCCAGACAAGGCATGCATCGCTGGGGGGCCCTTGGTCCCAGCCTGGCAGTGCATCGCCGTCGGCCCCTTCCTGGTCGGCTCGTTCTTCGGGACGGTGCTGACCTTCATCATCGTCGCCATCGTCATCTTCCTCATCGTGAAGGTCGCCAAGAGATACAAGATCGAGTAAAAGGAGCTCTCTTCCCCGTTTTTCTCCACTGAAGTGTAATTCGTTTACAAGTGTGTCAACCGTAATTGCCACAGTCGGGTATGACCACTCTCGCCGATATCACGCGTGATATCACGTTGAGCAGCAAGTTCGAAAAAGGATGGAAGTCTCAGGAGAAGGAGCCTTTCGGGAAGCAGGTCAAGGAGTCAATCCGAGGACCTAAGCCGATGCGCCCCCAGATCCAGAAGGCCACCCAGCAGCTCACTGGGGAGGTCAACCGACTGGACCAGGCGATGAATCGGCTGAAGCAACGCGAAACCTCCATCTTCAAGAAAACAGTCACAGCAGTCCAAGCACACGACCAAGAAACCAGCAAGGCCTACTCCAACGAGCTGGCCGAAGTCCGCAAGATGCAGAAGATCGTCACCCAGTCGAAGATCGCCCTAGAGCAGATCACGACCAGGCTACAGACGGTCACCGACATCGGAGACTTCGCCGCCACCATAGCACCCGCAATCGCCGTGATCAAGAACGTCAGAATCTCACTCGGTGAGGCGATGCCAGATGCAGGGGCCGCCCTCAGCGAGATAGGGGCTGAACTGACCTCCATCATGGGGGACGTCGGCCAGAT
>DATFYS010000195.1:0-4309 GCA_035314885.1 Nitrososphaerales archaeon
GGTTCAATAGGGAATTCAAACCGCAAAAGAACTACAAAAAGTTCAAGGCGAAATACCCGCCAGGCAGCAAAGGATCCGACAGCGTGGGCCGGGTCCTTGGCACTTTCGAGACCGCTGGCGTCCTTATTTCCCAGGGTCTACTCAACGAGAACCTGTACTTCGATGTGAGCGGCATCGGATTCCTCTGGCCGCAGTTGGCCCCCATAATTCCTGGATGGCAGAAGGAGGCTGGCGGTAATCTGTGGGAGAACGCGGTCTGGCTTGCAGAGAGGCAGAAGTGGTGGCAGAAGAACGTCTGGAAGCCGGGCCTGAAGTGGAAGACAGCTACGTAAGGTTCCGACTTTCGTTCTTTACTGCGCTATGATCTGAGGCTCGGCGTCCAACCCGAGCTGCTTGCCCAGGTCAGACCTGAGACCCTTGTACCTGTTCCTTACCGTTACCTCGGTGACCCCGGCCGCTTCAGCTATCTCCTTCTGTGTCTTGACCTCGCCCTCGATGACGCCGGCGAGGTAGAGCGACGCAGCAGCAAGGCCCATGGGGGACTTGCCAGCCGAGATTTCCATCTCCTCGGTTATCCTGACTATCTCGATGGCCTTGCGAGCCACCCTCTCCGAGAAGCCGACCTTAGATGCGATGCGGTTGACGTTCCTCGCGGCGTCGGCCACCGGCATGGTCATGTCCATCTCCCTGAGTAGGATCCTGTAGTCTCTGGCGACAGCTTTCTTGTCGAGGTTGTTCACCCCGGCTATGTCCTTGAGCGTCCTTGGCGTCTCCGTGTCACGCATCGCCGCGTACAGCGACGCGGCAGAAATCCCGATTATTGAGCGCCCCCTGAGAAGGCCTCTCTCGAGCGCCTTCCTGTAGATGTACGCGGCCCTTTCCTTCACCGCTGCTGAGATTCCGAGCTTGTCTCCCATCTTGTCCAGCTCGCGCAGTGCGATGCTGAGGTTCTTCTCCTGGTTCCCGAACGCCGGAGACCTGTTGTCCCACTTCCTGAGCCTGTCAATGGAGCTGCGCATTGGGGAGTCAAAGGAACGACCCGAGGCGTCCCTGTTCGACCTGCCAATCATGGTCGACAGCCCCATGTCCCGGTAGGTGATCGACGTAGGAGTTCCAGTCCTGGCCTTGTCCTCTCCCTTCTCGTCGCCGAAGTTGTGCCATTCGGGGCCGTGGTCGATGGCCCTCTCGCTTATCACGAACCCGCAGTTGCCGCAGGTCAGCTCGCCGGTGTGCAAATCCTCGATGAGCATGCGCTTCCCGCAGTTAGGACACTTGTCCGAAACCTGTAGAGCCGATGTTCTAGGGTTCATTGCTTGTTCACCAGTATACAACCATTGGTGTAAATCCGGATATATAAATGTAGTAGTATTTCCTTACTTAGTTGGTCTCGCTGACTTGACCGCGTCTCATGAAGCGGGTTGGACCTTGTTCTGGTTCCGGCCGAAGGTGTAGTTCTTCGCCACCAGCGCGAAGACTATGATCAGCAGCATGGCCGCGACAGCTCCATAGAACAGGTAGTCGAAGGCCACCGACTTCGGAACAGAGAACGGGGGTGTGGGGATGGGCGTCGAGTAGGTGTTCATGATTGTGGTAGCCACCACCGGCCCAATCGCTCCTCCGATGTTCCTGAGCATCGTGTTCAGTCCAAGTCCTGTTGCAACCGTTTCGTCGGGCAGGGAAACGGTGATCATGTTCACGATGGGGATGATGACGGAGACGGCCCCAACCAGGGCGATGGCGCTGTCGATGGTAACATCAGTCGTCGTCCCCCTGTTGAAGATGAAGAGCAGGAAGCCGGCGATGGCGATAAGGGCGCCAAGAACCATGGCCGGCTTGGGCCCAGCCTTCGTTACCAGCCTGCCAATCCCAGGTCCAGCGACTAGCATCAAGACCGTCCCGGGCGCCACAGTCAGCCCGGCAGAAACAGAGTCCAGTCCGAGGCCGGCCGGCTGCGGCAGTTCGGTATAGTAGATGACAGCGAAGAAGAGCATGAACATGGCGATGCCGGAAATGATCCCAACCATGTTCGCCACGAACACGTTTCTGATTTTCAGCAGAGTCAGCTGAATCAGGGGGTTCTTTCTGCGGGCCTCTGCAACGAAGAAGCCCACCGTAAGCAACAGGCCGGCTGTGAGGTAAGCGAGCTCGTAGGTCGAGTACCACCCCTCGTAGGGCCCCTCAGTAAGGTAGAGGAGGACCAGTGAAACTCCTGCCATTAGGAGCACCAGGGTGCTGAAATCGACCCCGCGCCTAGTACCTGGAGAACCCGACGGCAGCCCCTTCGCCACAACTGCGAACAGCACAAGGCTGAGAAGGAACGCCGAGTGGAACGCCCACTGCCATCCGAAGTCCTTGATGATGTACGCTCCTATGACGAGGCCGCCAGCTGCGCCGATGGCGAAGGTCGCGCTGATGAGACCCTGGGCGGTTGCGATTCTTTCCCTCGGGAAAGTCTCGGCGATTATCGCGAGGGCGAGGGGGACGATGGCAAACCCGATGCCCTGGATGGCCCGGGCTGCGATCAGGAAGTAAATCGTGGGAGAAAACCCTGCGAGGCCCACCCCGGCCGTGTAGAACATGAGCGCGATGAGGAACATCCTCTTCTTGCCGTAGCTGTCACCCAGCTTCCCGAAGAGAGGAGAGACCGCACTCCCGACTATGAGGAAAGCGGATGTTACCCAAGCAATCAGGCTCGAGTTGGTGACCCCGAAATAGGCCTGGATAGTCAGCAGGCCCGGGAGTATCATCGTCTCGACGTAGTTCAGCAGGAGCGCAACGCCGGTCATGCACAGCAGGGCCCTGAGCTGGTGGGGCGTTATCCCCCCGGTGGAGTTCAGTTGCTGAACCCCTTCCTGACCAGCTGAGTCCCGCAGACCGGGCACACAGTCAGTTTGGGGTTGGTGTACTGCTTCCCGCATCCTCGGCAGTAGAGCTTCCAGGTGATGTTCTTCCATTCGCCTCCCTTCAATGAAGTCTGGGCCAGGGGGATCCCCAAGACTTCGGCTACGTTCCTCACGGTGAAATCATCGGAGACTAGGCTCACCCCGCCGTCCACGTGGCTCAGGTCCAGCGCGAGGGCGAGCAGTGACATGTCAGTCTGGGAAAGAGCTCCCACATCCCCTGTCTTGGAGGCGGTGCCCTTCACCTTAGCCAGAGAATCTGGAGTTGGCTCGGTGACCTGGACACGGCTGTGGATTAGTGAGGAACCGACGTTGTGGTGCCTGACCTCCTCAAGGACCAGGTAGGTTGTGAAGTAACGCCCGCTCCCTTGGTAGGGGATGCCCGCGTAGAACGCAGTGGAGTCGAGGACGTATGCGGGTTCAGACAAATATTGGGGCCTTCAATCGTTCAATCTAACCTGCGAAAACTGTGGAAGAGGTTCTCAATCGTGATTCTATTCGCTTCTGCAGGAACAGGCACGATGCTTCGGCGTTTATTTAGTTTACCAGACTGTGAGATGGTCGTCAAACTTTCAGCCTTCAAAACAAAATAATGGAGCTCTCCCAACCAGATAATCGTTCTTCCCTAGACCTTGGTCAGGAGGGCGTTCAGGATGTCGCTGGGACCCTTGTATGTACCCTCTGGGAGGTTCCTCGAAACCCAGTTCGCGTTGTCCATGTGCATGTCGGACATGTTGTTGCAGGTGGCAACAACCTGTGCCTTGGTCGCGGGGTACCTGACGTGATTCTTGATGTGGCCCAGCTCTTCGGCCAACGTCGGCTTTTCCATGAGTCAAATCTCGCCGGCCGCGATTTAAGTCTGCCTGAACCGGAGTCCCGAAAAAGTCGCCGCCAGATTAGATGTGAAGTGTGTGTCAGACTTATTTAGCCTACATGAAACAGCCAGGGGCAGTCGTTCCTTGAGCAGGCCCGCAGACCTCGGCAGCGTGAAAGAGGGCAGCTACATCATCCTCGATGGAGAGCCCTGCAAAGTCGTGAGCCGCGAGCACTTCAAGCCAGGGAAGCATGGAAGCGCAAAGGTGAGGCTGGTCGCTCTCTCCCTCTTCACGGGCTCCAAGAAGAGCTACGTCTCCCCGGCCGAGTCGAGGGTGGACATACCGATGATAGACAAGCGGTCTGGCCAAATCACCTCGGTGATGCCCGACGCTGTCCAGCTCATGGACATGGAAACCTTCGAGGTCTTCGAGACCCCAAAGCCCAACCCCGAGGAGATGACAGAGCTGGGCGGAAGGCTCGAAGCCGGGATGGAGGTCGAGTACTGGGCGATGATGGGACGCCGAAGAATCATGCGCGTGAAAGGCGGGGGCTAGCTGGAAGCTAGAGATTTCCCAATTTTCACTTCATGCGAT
>DATFYS010000196.1:0-6760 GCA_035314885.1 Nitrososphaerales archaeon
CGTTGCAGCCTGACTGGAAGACATGAGAGAGCCGAGAACGTTTGTTCTGACTTGGTTTGCCGTCGTTGGCCTCATCACTTTGGCGGTCGTACCCGTTCGGCTCTACATCCTATCGCAGAACGACTGGCTCGTGGGTGCGCTCACGACAATCGGCTTCTTGTTCATGGTGGCATACTTCCTCATCGCCTGGCTTTGGAAACCCAAGACTGCCGGAGCTCCTCCGTCCTGAGACGGGCGCCGGGACCGATGATCCTCATACGGCCTACGGCAGCAGCTTCTCTCTTTTGATCAATCGGCTGGAGAGCGAAAAGGTCAGCAGCGAAAGCCCTGCTATCACGCCAGCCAGGAACAGGTCAATCCAGAAGGCTAACGAGGGGAACACGAGAGGAAGAAAGTAGGATGGCAAGACCACAACCGCCCCAAGGGTCATCCCGAGCGGCTGGTTCGAACCCATCCTTTGTCTCTGGAGCGAGCTGAACGACATCATCAGTAGCGTACCTAGGGACACCGCGGACAGGGCAAACACAGCCACGAGGACTGAAATCTCAAGCGTCAACCTCGCGGTGCCTTCCACCAGGCCGACTATCACATCGATGACGACATCGAAGGAAACGAGAGCGGCCGCGAGTATGAGAGCGGCCTTGAGATACTGCCTGTAGATGTCTCGCTGGTTCATCCCGAGAGAAAGGAGATACTCCAGGACGCCGTTGTTCTTGTCGTAGACGAAGAGCATGAGGACAGGAGTGCAGAACAGGAATGCGGCCAGCGCCTGAAAGGATACCGCAAGGAAAGGCACGGCTTCGGCCGAATTCCTGGAGGCGCCCTGGGCCGGCACCCCAGTCGTTGGAGGGCTGACCAGACCTGACAGGCTCAGGAACAGCAGCCCGACCAACGTCAGGACCCCCCCGATTATCAGATATGCCTTGGAAAGCGAAACACTCCTCTTCACAATGATCATCCCCTGGCCTCCACTCGTCTCAGCTCGCCTCCGATTCAGAGGTCTCGAAGAGACTCTGGAGGGGGTTGTCAAGCTCGCGCATCTCCGTCACGATCACACCGTTCTCTACGAGTTTCTTCAAAGCAAGCCCCGCTTCCTCAGGGGTGGCGAACGTCATCACGTAGTAACCGCCTTCCATTCTCGCGTCCACCATCTTCGAGATATCCATGGACGTCCTGAACCCGACTCGGTACTCCTTCGACCTTATGTCAGAGATCCTGCCGTAGTAGCCGATGGTCCCATTCTTGACCAGTATCAGATTCGTGCCGACGTCCCGAGCTTCATAGAGGTTGTGAGAGGAATAGAGGACTATCCTTTCCCTCGAAAGACGTAGCAGTATGTCGCGAATCTCCTTCGACACGACTGGGTCGACGTTCGAGGTTGGTTCGTCCAGGAGATAGAGGTCCCTCTCGGTCAGAAAGACCTTCGCTATTGACACCCTCTTCTTCTGGCCCTGAGAGAGGTCGGAAATCTTCTTGTCCCTGAGCCCATCGAGCTCCAAAAGGGAGATGGCGTCTTCGGCCTTGCCGCCTTCAATCTTGGCGTAGAAGTCGAGGGCGTGCTGGACCGTCATCTCTTCGGGAATTGCGTTGTAGTGCGAGAGGTAGTTGATTCTTTTCCTCCCTTCCTTGGACCGGGTCAGGTCCTCGCCGTCAAACAGCACCTGCCCGGAGTACGGCTCGAGAATCCCTGCGATTGTCCTGAACAGGGTGGTCTTGCCGGCGCCGTTGGGCCCCAGGACGACGTAGATTGCCGGCTCCTGAGCCTTGAACGTAATGCCGTGGAGCACCTGCTTGCCTCCGTAGCCAGAGTTGACACCCGCGAGCTCGAGTGTGGGCAAGACCCCCGAACTCCCCTAGGGGCCCAATCTAAATCATGCGCCTATTGTTCAAGCTAGGCGGAAGGATGCGCGATGCGGGGCTAGCAGGCGCGTCAGATAGCCCAGCCGTCTGCCAAGATGAAGAGCGACGTCGTTTCCCCGTTGGCGACCGTGACGTTCTCTCCGAAAACCATCTTTCCTTCCGAAAACCTGTAGCCCGTCCATACACCGCCGCCGCTTGACTGCAGGTTCGCCATCAGTTGAAGCACCTTCATCACGATGGACTGGTAGCCCGCCGCGAAGCGCTGGGTGGCGGGATTGCCCTCCAGTTGGTTCCAGGCGATTATGTAAAGAGCGAGCTTGTAGGACTGGTACAGTCCGCCCTGCTGCCTGAGCGCCAGGTCTGTGAACCCCTGCCCCCGTGAAACGGTCCACATCCCGCTGAGCAGCGCGAACGCCGTCTCGGCGGACCGGTAATCCCCGAGATGGAGGTAGAGGAGTGTGCGGAACGCCAACTGATCAGCGAAAAGGGGGTATGGGTAGACCGGGTTCCAAGAAAACTCGGTCGCGCGTACGGCGTAGCCTTGGACAGATTCGTTGACTGTGACATCTCGACCCCAGAGGACCTCGGGGCTTGTCGGATAACAGCCGAAAGCCTCGAAGGCTGGGTTCCAGTACGCGTACAGCCCGCCCCATTCCTTCGCCGACTCGTTGATTTCGGCGGCCGTGGCCAGGGCGGTGGAGTTTCCCGTGACGTTGTAGATCCTCTGCAGGGCGTAGTAGTCCAGAGCTTGGTCGTCGGCGAGCCACACGGTCTTGGACTGGGGATACTCGGCTTCAAGCCCCAGAGGCGTCTTTAGGCTGAGGTAGAACTGCAGAGCCTTCCCGATGTCGAAGGTGAACCAGACCCGACTCGGAATTCGAGTGCTTTCCAAGGAGCAACCCTCCCGCGGCGTTGTGACGAAGTACCCCGCTACCGAGGCCACCACTACCAGAGAGCCCGCAATCAGGGCGAGAAGCCCTTTGCGCAACAGACTGCATTGCCGGCATGTGCAGTCTTAAGCCTTGAGACCTACGGCTGCGCAAATCAGTCGGGTCCGAATGCAGACAATGAGGGCTTGTTGGAGCAGGTCTCTGGCTCCCGACGCGGCCTTCCGACAAAAGGGGACTGGTCGTGAGTGACGACTCTGCGCAGCCGTCTCGCGTGGTACGCCGTCTAGATCGAAGATGATGTGAACCCAAGGAGTGTAGGTGGTTAGCTTGCCAGGACGTCCGTGTTAGACTTCCCGTCGTCGGTCGCCTTGAGTTCGACGCCTTGGTGCATCATTATCTCGAAAAGCCATATGATCTTAGCTTCGTCGTCGGGGAAATCGGTGGGCTGCGTCTTCACCAACCCTTTCATCACCCAGTGGTCTCCATGGTCCACGAAGGCGAGGGGTACCTCCTCTCCGTCGCGGTGCAAACGCATGGCAACCCCTTTGACTCGCGCCTCGCTGAACCTGCCTCCGACATCTGAATTCGCTTTCGCCCTGTCGGCCCACTCCTCGTTGAGCTCGGCGATCCACATCGGCAGGTGAGGGCTGGCGCTTCGGACCATCTCTAGCAGCCTGTCGACGGCATCCTCGGATTCAAGTCTCCCGACGAATCTGATTGTCAGTCCGGTTCGGGCAGCAGCGAGGCTTAGCTTTCCATACCACTTCTCAAAGGCCTCCTTGACTTCTGGAGGAACTTGTTTCTCACTTAGGTCATCGCCCCCGCCGTTGTAGTGGAACTCCTGCAGGGTGTCGCCTTCCTCCCACTCGTCTCTTTGGTCGATAGGTGAGACTCTCAGCATGTAGCTGGTGAAGCCTTCTCCCGGCAATGTCCCGTCCCGGGTCTTGTTTTTGTCAAGCCAATCCTGATCTTCCCAGTCGTATGACAGCACGAGCTTCCTGTGCCTGCCGAGGAATCTGGCCAGTTGCGTGCCGGCGCTGAGCAAGGCCGCTTGTCTAGTCGGCGGTTCTATATTTCTATGAGGTCCGAGTATTCCCGAGTGGCTTGGTTGCCCATTCGACGCTCGAACGCATCCTTCTCCTTTCCACTACTCTTCTGACCGGCCACACCATGAAGGTTGCAATCCAAAGGATGAACCGCGCCGGAAGGCCATACACGGAGTAGCCCCAGAATACCGGCAGGATTGAGACCAGGAATAGCGCGGCCGTGACGACGGTGGAATTCCTCAGCAGCTTGTAACTCCTGAGAAGTTCCCTGGGAATCAGCTTCTTCTCTTCTATCGTGAGTTCGTGATTGAAGTACGCAAGGATCAGGAACAGCGAGCCCATGTCAAGTGCGTAGAGGGTGGTCGTGGTCCCAAGGTCCAGCTGACCCGAAACTGCGACCAACGACGAACCGGTCATGAGGCTGAAGAGATACGGCTCGGCTGACACTAGGAAGAGGAGGAGCATGTTGGGCGCGACCATCTTTCCGGTCTCGACTGGGAGCACGGACATTATCCTCGAGTATCTCACCCAGACGAGCGCCAGCACCATGAAGGTGAACCCGAAGCCGAGAAGGGAGTCGGCGACACCGACTATGTCCGTGGGCTTGGCTGAGATCAGGCCCAGCGCGCCGATGGAGAGAGCCAGTCCGAATATCAAGTCGGAAAGAGTCTGGATCCGGGGCCGTGGGATGCTTTCGCCAGAGCCTCCATGTTGATTCCCTCTTTCATCTGTCGAGTCTGACAATTCCCGTGCGGCCCTCGCTGGTACTGTGCTTCTTGAGACCAATAAATTCAATCTCTTTCCAGGCCGCTAGCTCGCAGCTTTCTCGGAGGTCGAGAATTGTGTTCCCGTGTTAAATAATCAACCAGGATTCGTGAACATTGGGATGTCCGAACAGGGGAGGGGGGTTGCCGGGGGAGCCAAGGTCGTTGCTCTTCTCGTGACAATCTTCATTCTTGAAACCTTGGACAATCTCGTCGTCCATGGCGTCGCCGTAACACCGACGGGGGCGGCTCGTACTCTCCTCGGTGCGGTGGTGTTGGCGATATTCCTCGCCTGGCTTGGGCCTAGAATCCATCTGAGCCTGAGGTCGCTCGTCCTGCTCGTGTGGCTTGACCTCTTTGCCGTCGAGTATATGATCAACTACGTCGAAGGGGTCTTCTTCACTACCATGTTCGAAGGGTCGTACGTTTCCACCGTGACGGTAATCGTGTTTGCCGCGTTGGTTTCTGGTATAGTGGCGGCGAGCGCCGCTTTCCTGATGGGGCGGCAGGGCGGGAATACTGGGATCCGGGCCTCGCTGAAGGAGCACCTTTCGACCAGGACCGCCCGCTCGTGGGTCATACGAATCGTTGTTGCTTCCGTGGTCTATTTCCCAATCTACTTCTTCTTCGGCCTGCTGGTGACCCCGTTTGTGATGCCCTATTACAACAACCCTTCTTCCGGGCTGGTGATACCATCGTTCGCCGTGATGGTCCCCGTCGAGCTCTTCAGGGGCTTCCTTTTCGTGTTGGTGCTCCTGCCGCTCCTGGTAGCGACGACTGGCGGGAGAAACACCAAATTCGTCGCGTTGGCTGCCATGCTGTACATCCCCGGCGGGTTCGTCGCCCTGTTGGGAGGCACCTCCATCCCGCCCCAAATCATCCCGTTTCACGCCACGGAGATACTAGCCGACTCGATCGTCTACGGGTTCGTGCTGTCCCGCATATTGCAAAGGGGAGTAAAGCAGGCCTGAGTAGGTCTGGAGGCCAAAGACTCCGGGCAATGTGATGAGCCCCACACGTTGAGGGTTCCTGGTCTTCGCGGACACCCGCGCGCCTAGCCGTCTATCTTGGGAATCACATCTGCGCTGCGGGGCCTGAACGAAGGCGGCGACCACATCCCCGCCTTCCTGAGCTTCGCCATCAGCTCGTCGCCCTGGTCGTGCTCCGTTCTCTGCACTAACAGGTCCGAGGGCAGCTTGATCTTGACGCCTTTGAGCCGGCGCAGGTCGGCTGGCTTGCTCCCTAGCCTGACGAGCATCCCATCTTCGGTGACCAGGGGGTTGAGCCGCTCAAGGGACTTCCCCAACAGCGGCAGGTAGGGCCTCCCCAACCACGTCAGCCAAGTCGGCTCTGCCGGGACTCCCATCCACTCATAGCCGAGAGCGTCGGGGTAGAGCTCAGTCACCATGGGCACGTCTATCAGCTCGCTCCTGTACCAGGAGAACTTCCGTTCGACGTATCCTCGGGCATAGAAGCACTGGAGTCGTTTCGCCACTTCCACGAACAGCCTGACGACCCGCTCGCGGAGACGGGCGCTCTCCGAGACCGCCTTCTCGTCGAACCCCATGGTGATCTTCACCAGTTCCTCCGTCGGCCGGGCCGGCTGGGCCTTGAAGCGAGCCTTCATTGCGAACTGGGAGGTCCTTGGGAAGAAGACGTATCCTTCCACCAGCGGGCTCTTTGATCTGAAGGACATGTGTCCGAGGTCGTGGCTGGCGCAGTCCTTCCAGAGGTCAAGGAATGGCTTGTCGCTGTCGGGGCCCAGCTGCCCCTGAAGGGGGTTGTACAACCCGAACCTGGTCGGGCGGACTTCCGGCAGGAACAGCCGCAATGTGTCGAGGAAGGCTTGGCCGGACCTCACCGGCCTCATTGATTTGTGGGCTATCCACTCGAGCTTGAGAAGGTCGATTCTCCGACCCTCGGCCCGGGGGAGGTGTTTCACCTTCGGCGGCCACGAGACCCCCAGCTCGCCTGTCCAGACTGCGCCCTTACAGGCTTTCGCTATGTGCTCGGCGAGGGCGAGGCCGTCATGCCAGGTCTCTTCTGAGCTGACGGCGCAACCGATTTCGGTCTCCCAGCAAGGTGCTTGGACCAACACTGTGATATCGGGTTCCATGTCGTCCTCTTCGAATATATGATATGGCCCGTAAATCAGGATGGGTTCCTCGTCCCTCGCGGCCTTCCTCCCGAACCTGACCCT
>DATFYS010000197.1:0-2371 GCA_035314885.1 Nitrososphaerales archaeon
AGTTGGAGGCGGCCTTGCCCCGCAGCTTTGCATTCTGAGGCAGCCCCACGTCCACCGTCCCGTCCGGATTCGCGACCCCTTCCCTCACCTGGCCCAGCTCCACGTTCTCGACGGTCGACTTGGGCCTGTGGGAGGGGATCCTCAGCGGCGGGAGGACTCCGGCGAAACGCAAGTCTTCGTCTATGGGGTACAACCTCTTTCTGAGATACTGCGGGGTCTCCAGAAACTCCAGGACCTTCTTGACCATCGCTCCCTCCCCTCGGCGTGCAGGGTCCCGGAACACCTCGACAACGTCCACCCCGTAGATTGCGAAGGCCCTGGCCATCAAGCCAAGCTTCACCGTCTTGTCCCTCGGGGAGTCCTTCTCCTCCAGCACGGTGTCAGGTATCGAGACCGCCAGTCTCTTCCCGAGGAGTGCCACAGCGCGACTCGAGCCTCGTGTTAATTCAGCTTTCCGCCAGGTCGAAAACACAGATGAACCCATGGCGACGGTGGTTCAGATTGTGTCCCAGGAAGAAACTCATTCCAGGAGCAGGTGGGTGTACTCCGCGTTCCCGATCGCGATCGCAACGGGCCCCCTGGGCACCCTGGTCCAGCTCTACCTGATCCAACTCAACGGCAACTCGCTTGGCACCCTGTACGGCAGCCTCGCCTCAGGCATCTTCAACGGAGTGAGCATACCCGCCGCTCTGTTCTGGGGCGTCGCCACCGACCGGCTCCACAAGAGGCGTGCCCTGATCGCCCTGAGCTACGGACTGATGGGGCTGGTGCTCGTCACCTTCTATCTGGACAATACCACCGGAGGGATAATATCCACCTACGCGGTGTTCTCCTTCGTCTCCGTCGCCTCGGCCACTCCCCTCAACCTCCTGATCATGGAAACCCAACCGAAGGGTCGCTGGTCTGCAGCCTTTGCCCGGCTCTCGATGATGACCAGCGGTGGCAACGTCGCTGGCCTAATCCTGAGCGTCGTTGTGACGGGGGCGCTGCCTCAGGGACAGGGGCTGACGATCGTATTCATCCCGCTCGGGGTCTGCGGCCTCATCTCGGCGGGGCTGGCCGTCGCGACAATTCCCGAGCCCAAGTTCGAACTAGAAAGAGAGACGGTTGCGCGCAGGCGTCCGAGCTTCTTCAGCAGGCTCCTTGCCGTCCCTGTATTCTTCCTGAACCTTCCCCGCACCTCCGACTTCAGGCGGGCCTTCAGGGGTCTGCGATCCAGCCTAACGAGCTACGTCCCGCTCTTCTACATCTCAACCATTCTGTTCTACTTCTCTTCGGGACTGTTCAACACCTCGTTCGCGCCGGCCATGGAGAAGTATTCCATTTCCACCTTCGAGATACTTGCGGTCTTTCTTGCCGGGATGGCGGTTCAGACTCTCACCTTCCAAATCGCAGGCCGGTACATCAGCCAGCGACCTCTCGTTGCGACCTCAGTTCAAGGGCTTCTTCTCAGGGGGTGGTCCTACGTCGCCATGGGCGCGTCGTTCCTGCTGATTACCGGTTCTCCGTTCTTCGCCCCCGCTCTTCTCTTCTACCCGCTGGGCGCAGGCATAGCCTTCGCCCTCTATTACACGTCCTCCAATACGATGATATTCAACATCGTGGGGCGCAGAAACGCAGGCGCTTCCCTCGGTGTCTATTCCACCGTCGTAGGCACCGCCGCCATGGCAGGTTCCTTCGTGTCAGGTTTCATCTCGGTCTACATCGGCTTCGCGGTCACCTTCGTAGCTGCCGGCATAGTGCTCTTCGCAGCGGTGGGGATCGTGGCGCGGCTACCTCGGTCGAAGTCCCCTGAAGACGGGCCCCATCAATAAGCCGGAAGAAGTTAAGTCAGAGGCGACCCGCCAACAAAGGGCGGGACTTGACCTTCGATTACTCGAACATCCCACACGACTACCCGAGGAAGTTCGTCTCCGCACCGATGCCCTTCGACTGGGAGAACCTCTCTCGTTTCTTCGACCAGCTGAAGGCCAGGCCCGTCGACTCCGAGGCCGACCTGGAGAGGTGGATCGCCGACGAGGACGAGCTCAATGCCGTCATCTACGAACAGAAGACGCTGAGGATGATCAACTACTCCAGACAGACCGACAATCAGGAATACACCAAGGCCTACACCGAGTTCATCCAGCAGTACGACCCACGCATCAAGGTCGCCAGCTTCGAGCTTTCGAAGAAGTACGTCTCGGCTCCTTCTAGGAAGCAGCTCCCCCGGGAGAACTATGGCCACGCTGACAAGATCAGGGAGAACGCCCTGAGCCTGTTCAGGGAAGCCAACGTCGCCCTGGAGAAGGACGACGCAGAACTCCAGCAGAAGTATCAGAACGTCCTAGGGGCAATGTCCGTCTCGTTCAGGGGAGAGGAAAGGACCCTC
>DATFYS010000198.1:0-3119 GCA_035314885.1 Nitrososphaerales archaeon
GAGAATTTCGCTATGATGCTGGCGACTCCGCCAGTATTCATGACGTGGAGGACTCTCATAGGACGACCTCCGGATTCAGTCCGCGAGAAAAGGGTTTTCGAATGGACCTTCCGTCATGATGGGGTTGGGGCTTGCCCATCCTCAGCTGACACTCCTCAAATAGACTCATAGGAGGAGCATCTGACCGGTGGTGAATCTGGGCCAGGAGAAGTCAGGAAGGAATCCGCCCTTGGTCTCCATTGTCATCCCCACCTATAACCGGTTTGGCCTCCTTCGGGAATGCATCGAGTCTGCTCTTGCGCAGAATTATGCCAATTTCGAGGTCATAGTTGTGGACGACGGCTCCACAGACGAAACGCCACAGCTTTGCGAATCCTTCGGCTCCAGAATCCGTTATTTCAGGAAGCCCAATGGCGGAGCCGCCTCGGCCCTGAATCATGGAATAAGACAGATGAAAGGCGCATGGTTCAAGTGGCTCAGCAGCGACGACCTCCTCGAGCCTGACGCCCTCGACAAACTGCTGCGTGCGGCCGAGAGCCGGAGTGCAGGCGTCGCCTACGGCGACTTCGTGAGGATTGACTTGACTGGACGCGAGGTCGGGCGCTACGAGAGTCGAGGGTTCAGGACTCAGGATGACTTCGTGGTGGAGCTCTGGTACCACTTCGTCGGGAGCGCTGGGGCAGCGCTGATCAGTCGGCTTTGCCTTGAGCGTGTCGGGCTCTTTGACGAGTCAATCAGATATGGAGAAGACTACGACTGGTGGCTGAGGGCAGCCTTGATCCACCGAGTCGAGTTCGTTCACGTCCCGGTGCAGGTCGCGAGGTACAGGATTCACCCAGGCCAGATCAGTATGAGCAAGGCCTCGGCAATCCCTCGGCTTCGCCAGGAGATCAGGACCAACGCGGCAGGGAAGCTGGCGAGAGGGGGCGCAGATCCGAGAGTCCTTACACATTACGTCTCCATGACCCGAAGGTACCGCCGAACCCTCGCTCCGGCGCTGGGAACACTGAAGATCCTTTCGAGAATCCCCGGGCATTCTTTGGCCGGTTTCTGGGCGGGGAAGCTAGCGCCCCGATGGACGTCCAGGGTCTACTGGGCGTCCAACCCCCCCGTGGCGACCTGAGCCTTTCAATTCCGCCAAAGACAAATAAACACAGGCAGCCGCGCGGCGAGACGTCTGAGATTTGGCTGAAATCCTCGTCTTCGGCAGTGACGGTGTAATAGGAAGGCCACTCTGCCGTGAGCTTGAGAGAAGGGGCCACAACATACTCGAGGCTGATTCGAGGCACACAGAAGGCAGCAACCACGTGAGGTGTGACGTGTCGGAGTTCAGGCAGGTCGAGAGGCTCTTCTCCAGGCCCTTCGACTTTGTGTACAATCTGGCTGCCGAATTCGGGCGTCGGAACGGCGAAGACTACTACGAACAGGTCTGGAAGACTAACGTTATCGGATTGAAGCATCTTCTGACCCTGCAGAAGACCAGAAAGTTCAGGCTCGTCCAGTTCTCGAGCTCAGAGATCTATGGGGAACCGGGTCTCGAGGAAGGGGCATACCTGGACGAAGGCCTCTCGACAAGGATGCCGCTGCTGCAGAACAATGACTACGCCATTTCGAAATGGGTCAACGAGCTCCAGGTCAGGAATGCGACCATAGTTGATAGGTCTGATACCGTCCTCGTGCGGCTCTTCAACGCCTACGGTCCGGGCGAGTACTACACGCCGTACAGGAGCGCCGTCTGCCAGTTCATCTACAAAGCCCTGTTCAAACAGGGATACCAGGTATATCTGGGGTATAGACGCGTGTTCATGTACATAGATGACCTCATCCCCACCCTGGCGAACATCTCAGATCGGTTCAAGTCGGGGCGGATATACAACGTGGGCGGAACAGAGTATGTCGAAGTCAAGAAGGTCTCCGATATGATCCTGGGCCACCTCGGGATGAACGATTCAAAGGTCGAATATGTCCCCAAGGAGGTTCACAACACTCGCAACAAGAGGCCCTCCATAGAACTGGCGAAGACCGAGCTGGGGCACGACCCGAAGATCACTTTGGAACAGGGGATACCGAAAACCATCGAATGGATGAAGAAGGTATATGCCCCATAGGGGGCCTCGTACCAAGTACCAAGTCTGCGTTGTGGGCTTGGGCTACGTTGGGTTACCGACGGCCTGCGCGCTTGCGGAGTCAGGTCTGAGGACTGTGGGGGTCGACATGAGGATGGAAGTGGTCGACCTCGTGAATGCTGGAAGGAGTCCTTTTTCTGAACGGGACCTGGTCGCCTCTGTTAGAAGGCAGCACAGAGCTGGAATGCTTACCGCCACGTCGGATGTGAATTGGGCCGTCGGCGCCTCCGAGGCGGTCATCGTCGCAGTACAGACCCCCTTTGAGCATGGTAGGAGCAACCTCGGGTACCTAGAAGTTGCCTGCGAGGAAGTAGCGGCCGCATTAAGGAAAGGGAGCACGGTGATTCTCGAGAGCACAGTCCCGCCTGGCACAAGCTCCAGAGTGGTCCTTCCGATTTTCAAGAGGCACAGCATGCTGGACGGAACGGGGTTCTTCTTCGCCTACTGCCCTGAGAGGATAGCACCTGGGGACTCGCTCAGGGAATTCAAGGAAAACGAAAGAATCATTGGGGCTGACAGGCCAATCAGCGCCAAGAAGGCAATCAGAATTCTTGGACGGGCAGTCAAGGGGAGGATCAGCTTCACTGACCTTCTCACGGCCGAGACGACCAAGCTCGTGGAAAACGCTGCCCGGGACGTATACATCGCGTTCGCCAACGACCTGGCAAAGATGAGCGCGAGAATAGGGGTGGACGCAAGAGAGGTGATCAAACTCGCCAACACCCACCCCCGTGTCAAGATACTCAACCCGGGGCCCGGGGTCGGAGGGCCTTGCCTGACGAAAGACTCCTATCTCCTGCTCGAGGGCATTCCCGATGACGGTGGCAAGGCCGGGACCATGATCAGAATCGCCAGAGAGGTCAACGACAGCATGCGCGACGAGGTGCTCTCACTTGTCAGGAAACGGGGTATCCCACAAGGTGCCAAGGTAGCAGTGCTTGGCACATCCTACAAGGCCGAGGTCGATGACCCCAGGAGCAGCCCTTCAGAACC